>JAYRWN010000433.1:0-20029 GCA_041917975.1 Saprospiraceae bacterium
ATCGGTGCAGAAGATGGTAAAGAAGTCTTAATCGCAAACGATGTTGACACGTTCGTGCATTACATAAAACAATTATTAGCTGATCAAACATTAAAAGCTCAACTAGGGCATAATGCAAGAAAATTTATCTGCGAAAATTATAGTTGGCATAAGCAACATGAAACGATAGAAAACTTAATAAACCATGACCTTGAGTACAACAGAAATAAATATTAAGCTTCATCCAATTGAAGACGCTATAGAGGCAATTAAAACAGGTCAAATAATCATTGTAGTTGATGACGAGGATCGTGAGAATGAGGGAGATTTTATTTGTGCAGCAGAATGTGTTACACCAGAGATTATCAACTTTATGGCTACACATGGCCGTGGTCTAATCTGTACCCCTATTGACGAGAAAAGGGCTGATGAGTTGCAGTTACCTATGATGGTTAGAGATAATACTTCCCTTCATGAAACTGCATTTACAGTTTCCATTGATTTGATTGGACACGGTTGTAGTACGGGCATTTCCGCTTATGATCGAGCTCGAGGTATTCGAGCCATGGTGGAAAAAGATATCACGGCCCAGGATTTTGCCAGGCCAGGCCATATCTTTCCTTTACGGGCAAAGACTGGTGGGGTATTGAGACGCACCGGCCACACAGAAGCCGCTATTGATCTAGCTCGACTAGCTGGCTTTTATCCAGCCGGAGTTTTAGTTGAAATTCTAAACGACGATGGCACGATGGCTAGATTACCCCAATTATTGCAAATTGCTGAGCGGTTTAGACTGAAAATTATTTCTATAAAGGATTTGGTGGAATATCGGATGCGCAAAGAACGGATTGTAAAGGAAATTTACAGCGCCCAGGTTCCCTCACGTTATGGACCTTTGCAGGTTAAAGCATTTCAACAAATTACTTCCGGGGATATCCACTTAGCATTTATTTTTGGTCAATTAGATGAACAGAAAGCAGTTCTTGTAAGGGTTCATTCATCTTTTGAAACAGGAGATATATTAGGGTTTGTGTTTAATGATTACGATCAACAACTTCATTCAGCTTTAAAAAGGCTAGCCTCGGAGGGGCAAGGCGTTTTGTTATTTATGCGTCACCAGGATAACGATCAATTGGTAAATCGGTTAAAGCAATTAGCATCTGGCGAAGTTGGCCCTAGAGTTGAACAAAGGGACTTTGGAATTGGAGCACAAATATTGCGTGAACTTGGTTTGTCAAAAATCAATCTGCTGACTCGGAACCCTAAAAAGAGGGTGGCTTTGGAAGGTTATGGGTTGGAAATACAAGGCTATATCGTTTTGGATTAACGAGGGGATTAAAAACTGGGACAAAATAGTCCTTCATTGCTGTAGTTACCTATAATAATCAGTGAAAGCTCAAAAATGCCACGATTATAAAAATTTTGACTAAACCCAGAGAGGTTAGCGTCATAGCTTATCCCAACATTGAACTCTCCAACCTGAATCCCAGCAAAAATAGTAAGGCTTTCTGCGCCAAAAGATTCTTGTTGATTACTTAAGCGACCCCAAATCCCGGTATAAAGATGATTAGAGCGATCTTCGTTAAGGGCAAACTTACCAGTCAGTCCCAATAAAGTTTGGAAGTGTGGTTGCTGAAAGTAGGCTATAAGTCGCGGCGAAAGGATCACAAAGGGATTTATCTTTTTTTCAGCCAAAACTGAAAAAGCCAATTTACGACTAAGAATATTCTCTGTTCTTATCACACTTGCCGGGTCGTTTTGGCGATAAAATGAAACATTAGGTTCAAAAAGATGGCTTAGAGAAAGTCCGCTTAGTAATTTTACAGATTCGCTAATGGCACCATGATAAAGTAGCCCTAATGAATAATCTCCAAATGACAGGTTATTATCAGGAATTATTTCGCCAGTGGAATTTACAAAACCGACCCCATCTTGAAACTGGTCTTGAAATTGCAAATTGCCAATGCTTACACTTTTTTGGACAATTCCGGCTGAGAAACCTAACGAGAGAAAGGACTGTGTTTCAGGATTTAGAGATTTATGATAGCCGGCAAACACATTGACCTGATTAGTATTAAAATCGAAAAAACCTACCTTATCGTGGAGGAATTGGATACCGGCTCCAAGTAAATCGCCCGATAAGCTTTTTTTAAATCCAGGATCAAAGCGGAAATCAGCACTGGCGTTGAAAGTTTTATAGGGAGTAATCAGGTCCTTTTGCCATTGGTTACGGTAAATTAATGCTGCCCGGTAAGATCCATCCATTACCCCTGTAGCTGCAGGGTTTAATCCTAGGGGATTGCTTAGCACTTGGGCAAAATGACGATCTTGACCAAACAAAGTCAGTGGGAGAAACAGGCAAACACAAAATAACTTACTCATACAGTGCAGTTAAGCTTAAACGGCCCGGATAATATCATATTGTGTAACGATACTCCATTCGTTAAGCCCAGATTTTACCAGGACGGCCTGACTATGACGGGTGATATAACGGTGAAGATCTTTTAGTTTAATAGAGTCATCTACTTCCGGTAAAGGAGGTTGCATTATTTCTTTGATCATTTTATCACCATTAGCAAATGGATCGGCGAGCAGAAAGTTTAATAAATGGCTCTCGGTAACCGAACCCACCATTTGATTGTTATCTTCCACAGGTACTTGTGAGATATCATGCGACTTCATTACTTCAAACACTTCGCGTACTTTATGATTAGGATGGACTACAATAAAATCTTGTTTGCTTTTAGATTTGATAATATCTCTGATTGTTTTTTCAGCTTCTAAAAAGCCTCGATCGCGCATCCAGTCATCATTAAATATTTTACCAATGTAGCGACTGCCATGATCGTGAAAAATTATCACCACCACATCGTTTTTAGTCAGTTGTTCTTTTAGCTGCAATAATCCTGCCAGTGCCGAGCCGGCACTATAACCCAATAAGAGCGCTTCCTCACGGGCTAAGCGACGGGTGGCTAATGCTGCATCTTTGTCGGTTACTTTTTCGAAATGATCAATGAGACTGAAGTCCACGTTTTTTGGTAAGATATCTTCTCCTATGCCTTCGGTGATATAAGGATATATTTCGTTTTTATCAAAGAGTCCTGTTTCATGATATTTTTTAAATACCGACCCATAGGTATCGATACCCCAAACTATAAGTTCAGGTTTTTTTTCTTTCAAGAATTTGGCTGTCCCTGAAACGGTACCTCCTGTTCCCACACCGACGACTAAATGGGTAATTTTCCCTTCAGTTTGTTCCCATATTTCCGGCCCTGTACTTTCGTAATGGGCTTGCGTATTGGAGAGGTTGTCATATTGGTTGCACCAGAATGAGTTAGGGATTTCCTTACTTAATCTTTCGGCAACCGAATAATAAGAACGAGGATCTCCTGGTTCAACATTGGTCGGGCAGACAATAACTTCACTCCCCAAGGCTTTGAGCATATCAATCTTTTCCTTAGATTGTTTGTCACTGGTGGTAAATATGGAGTGATACCCTTTAATTACTCCTACAATGGCCAATCCCATTCCCGTGTTACCTGAAGTACATTCAATAATAGTCCCACCCGGTTTTAACCAACCTTGGCGTTCGGCATCTTCTACCATTTTTAAAGCCATGCGATCTTTAATGGAATGACCCGGATTAAAGGTTTCAACCTTAGCCAGTACTAAAGCCGGGACATCCGCCACCGTTCTATTTAATTTTATTAAAGGCGTATGGCCGATAGTCTCAAGGACTGAATTTAAAAAGGGCATTACGGTTTTATTTGCGGCGAAAGATACCTAACTTTTACAAAAAAATGGGCATCTACAGCACCTAACAGGTTAGCTACTGCCGGTGACACTACCACACAGACGTTATCCGGATATAAGTCTTCCGGCATCTGGGAAATTACCTTAGCATAGACCGATTTTTTGATTAATGGATTAGAAACCATGACCGTAGATCCTACTGGCGCTGTACGATGGATGGCATATAAATCCGTTTTTTCACGAAGGTCCTTCCGCCATGCAGCCACACCACGTTGCTCAGTGAAGACGTATGAAATCTTATGAGCTTTTTCTATTTCAAAATTAGCTTTTAAATCTTCAATTTCTTCATCAATACCTAAAGGTTCGGATTTCCCGGTGGCTTCATCTGTGCGCGATAAAGCAGGAGCAGGTTCTATCGGTTTGTTAAGTAAAGCTATTTCTTCTTTATTAGGTTTTGGTGGGCCTAAGGGAATATTGGATATTGGTTTGAGGTTTTCTTCTTTGGTTATAACTGGAAGATGCAGATTACTGGAATGAATGTTTTGTGCAGGATTAGTTGATCCACCATATAAATCAAACCACCCAATAAGCAAATTTTGACCGATTGAAAGATTATGGTCGGGAATATTATTTCTATTTTTTAATGTTTCCACAGGGATGTTGAAGTGTCTTTTTGCGATTTGGTACAGATTATCTTGTTTTTTTACCTGATAATAAACCAGGGCATATTCCATGCCCCCCAAAAGTTGTTCTTCATCCTTTAAGATTAACTGTTCCTGAATTGGCACGCTGACCGTATCACCCACCCCCAACACCTTACTTCTTAACCAGGGATTAAAGTCGTAGATAGCATAAACATCTAACTTGTAAAACTTGGCTAAAGAGTATAAGGTCTGCTTTGGAGCGATGATATGTTTAAAAATTTTATGACCATCAATGTTAACATCTACGATAACCGTATCTTTAGGAGTCAGGTATTGATTTTGATTACCTGTTGCCCATATGATTTGAGTCACAAAAAGGAGTAAAAAAGTTCCTTTCATTAGTAAAGTGTTTTAAAAAACAAATATATTACATTATTGTGATATATGTAAATAAATAACCATAAAAATTATAAAATGATTTTGGCGATCATTCCAGCTCGTTATTATTCCACGCGTTTGCCTGGAAAAATTTTGCTTGAATTAGATGGTAAACCTATAATTCAATGGGTCTGGCAACGTGTTATGAAAAGCCAATCTATAGACAAAGTTATAGTAGCTACGGACTATGAGCCAATAGCCCTGAAGGTGGAGGAATTTGGCGGTGAAGCTGTCCTTACACCGGCTGACCTAGTCAGCGGTACTGATCGTTGCGCCGCTGTGGCGGAACTTTATCCAGAGTACGAATGGGTATTAAATGTACAAGGAGACGAACCATTCATTAGGACTAGCCAGCTCGACCGGCTTATACAATTTGGGTTACAAAAAGCCTGTCCCATCAGTACACTGGTCTATAAATTAGACAGAGTGGCAGAAATCATTAATCCAAACGCTGTTAAGTGCGTATTTACGTCTGAAGGGCAAGCGTTATATTTCAGTAGACAAGCTATACCTTATATACGTGATTTAACTATTGATCGTTGGCCGGAGGTGGGTAAACATTGGAGGCATTTGGGATTATATTTATTCCAACGATCAACGTTATTGAACCTTTGTCAACTGGAGCCAAGTCCCCTGGAAAACCTGGAAAAATTAGAACAACTACGTTGGCTGGAAGCCGGATACCCTATCTTTGTACAAGAAACCGATTGGCATTCATTGGGTATAGATACTTATGAGGATTATATAAAAGCCGGGGAGTTAATCAAACAGGCCCATGAAAAATATCACCACTAGTTACTTCCGTAATAATTTACCATGAAAATGCAAAGGTAGCAAGGCAGCAGCACTGGGCACCAGGATGATTGCTGACTCATTCGCTTGCATAATGAGTTTAATAGGACTATTCTGGTTTAATTCATATTCCAAAAGCAGCTGGCGACAACCACCACATGGAGAAACCGCTTGGTCAAGCTCAAAATCAGCCGGACTGACGTACACGGCAATAGCTTCAATATTTTCATAAGGGTGCAATGCTTTAGCATAACCACAGACGACTCGCTCAGCACAAGAGCCTAAAGGGAAGGCAGCGTTTTCCTGGTTGTTCCCGGTAAATAAAAGTCCATTACTTAGCCTTAAAGCGGCTCCTACGCGAAACCGACTGTAAGGTGCATAGGCATTATATACTTGGTCACGTGCTGCATTCAAAAGCAGACGGTCTTCAACAACGCAATCGTCTAGCGAGTCAACAGTCTGGTATTCAATATGAATGGAGTGATTTCGACGGTTCATAATGCAATATAATTCATATTGTGAGCAAAATTCTAGTGAGAGCTTTTAAAATACTTTAAGTTAATTTGGAGGATGAAGTTGGGATACTCCATAAGCTGGACAAGTATACATAGAGTCCTCGGTTCTCCTGTAACGGGCTTAGGAGGATTTTATGCTGTAACTCAAATGGCTAACTTGGGCATAAGCATAGTTTTAGCTCATCAATTGAGAGATCTGTTAGAGATATCTCATTTTGAACAAGCCAGTTTAGTTACCTATTTTTTTTCTTTTTTCTGGCTAAATGGCTTCATCCAAGCCTTCCAAATTAAACATAGACCTTTACAAACCGGACAGTTCTTTAGTTTTTACCTTATGATTTCCGGCCTGGCTTTAGGTTTTATGGTAGGGATCCTGCTAATTCAAAGAGGCATTGGATTCCTGATGTTCAACCAAATACAAATACCATATATCCATCAATTTGCTGTATTTATGATATTTAGTATTCCGTTGCATGTTTTGGCTTTGTGGTTTTTTCATCAGGGTAATACCCTTAGCCAATGGTTGTTCTCCGTCGCTTATAATCTCTCCCGGATTTTAGCTTTTCTTGTCCCCTTGATCATGAACCAATCATTAACTACGTGTTTATGGGTACTGTGTTCAATGACATTTATCTGGCATGTAGGGATGGTTATCCTGCTGCGCAGAAAGAAGGAGTGGACCTGGAATGGGGATTTTGCAAAAGCTTTATTTTCGGGCACGATTTCCTTATCGGCTTATGCTTTACTAGGAAGTTTGACTCACTTGATTCCGGCCTGGATCATCAATATTCAATTAAACCAACATGATGATTTTGCCATCTACCGTTATGGGGCAAAAGAAGTTCCTCTTCTCTCCGGGATATTGATTAGTTTAACTGTGGCCTATTTACCGGCATTGAAAAAAAGTATACCTGAAGGATTAAAAGAATTAAAAAAGGGGACGATATTTTTGCACCATTTGATATTCCCGGGTATTATTTTGCTAATCTGGCTAACTCCTTTTTTATTTACACTTTTGTTTGGTCCGATATTTATTCCAGCAGGCCTAGTTTTTATAATTTTAACACTGACGACTACGACTCGTTTAATTTTTAGCCAGACTGTATTAATGGCACTAGATAAAAATAAACTATTGTTGGTGTCTATCATTGGTGAGTTGACCATAAATTTTATTGCCAGTTATATATTAGCTCAACGTTTAGGCTTGGCTGGGTTAGCTCTAGGGACTTTAACCGGGTATCTTTTTGAAAAACTTTTGATGATTATTTATCTAAGAAGATACCAACATATTTCATTAGGAGACTATTATCCGGTTAAACTCGGTTTGATTTACAATAGTCTTCTTTGGATATCGGTAGTCTTAGTTTGGACATTTTATTATGGATGAAAAGAAATTATATTGGAAAAAAAGATTCGTTCAATTATTGCCTGGTTGGAATCAACGGGATTTAGAATTAACGTTCAGAGCATTATGGGAGGATTATGTGGAAAAGAAGGTTATGGAAGGAAGTTTTTCCCAAAGTGATTTAGAACAGCTCAGTGTAAGATTAGCTGAAAATGAACCGGTAGAATATATTACCGGGAACTCTGTATTTTATGGGTATAATTTAAGGGTTAATCCTGTTGTGTTGATCCCCCGCCCTGAAACAGAAGAATTGGTCCATGTGGCACTGAATACGTTACCCGACACGATCTTGTCAGGAGTGGATATTGGGACAGGTTCAGGATGTATAGCCATCACCTTGAAAAAAAAGCGTCCAAAACTAATCATGTCTGGCTTGGATATATCTGATAAGGCTATTGAATTGGCCAGGATAAATGCCAGTAACTTAAAAACGGAAGTAGAATGGCACCAGATAAATATTTTGGATGAACAAACCTGGATTGGTATGCATATGTACGACTTTGTCATCAGTAATCCACCCTATATTGATTATTCAGAGAAAGGGGAGATGGCTATGAATGTTAAACTGTATGAACCGGCGCTTGCCTTATATGCACCAGGTGAAAATCCACTCCAATTTTATCAACAAATCGCCCGGTTTTGTAATCGTTTTCTAAAACGTGGAGGTCATTTATTTTTAGAAGTGAATGAATTTAGAGCCGACGAGACGAGAAAAATTTTTAATGAATTATTCAAGAGTGTTCAAATTATCCGCGATTTACAAGGTAAGCCAAGAATAGTCCAAGCCATGAATTTTTTGTGATTATTTTGAATCTTTATAACCAAGAGCAATTAACTTCTTAATGATCTTTTCTTTCTGATCGCCTTGAATGATGATCTCACCATCCTTGGCTGAACCTCCAACACCGCAAAATTGTTTGAGGAGTTTCGCCAATTCTTGCAGAGCTGAATCGGGACCGATAAATCCTTTTATAATCACCACGGTTTTTCCCCCGCGATGATTTTTTTCGATTTGCAAACGCAATTTCTGTTTATTCATCGGAAGTTGTTCCTCAGGAGTATCTTCAGTGGCTGACTGCTCTGAAGATCCCCGTAAGGTAGAAAAGACTAACCAGGGATCATTTGAGTCAATTCTTTTATTTTTTTTATTTGTCATGCGTTTAAACTAATTACTTTGTACGTCTCCATTGTTGGTTTAGCCATCTTAAAATCAGCCAGCCCAAATCTTTGGTTCCGACAGGATCAGTGGTAAGCATAATTACACCGGTTTTACTGTGTGGGGCGAAACCTAAGAATACTTTATGTTTGGTGGTGTGTCCCGCATGTGTATAAGCTTTACGCTGACCACGTAATTGGTGAATATACCAACCATGAGCAAAAGTTAGACCTTTAGGGCCGACACATACTGATGGTTCCAGAGGAGAAGGATAATTTATTTTTTTTATTAAATAGTCGGATAACAAATGCATGGTACTAAAAAGGCTGTTAGAATCTATACGGGAATTTGAGCTATTTAATTCAGGCAATACATGTGGGGAGGAGAGTGTATTTATAGTCATTAGATAAGGCTCAGTGTAATTTTGATCCCAGGTAGTTTTGGTTTTCAAATTAATATAATGTTGTAATACTAAATAATCCAAAGTGGAATAATTCCATTGACCGGGGTTGTGTAGCTTTTGCACAGCGAGAATTTGCCAAAAGTCATTGGTTGTAACGTTCTTCAAATTGGGTTCGATGGCAAAAATGCGGGGAAGTCCGCTGCGATGGTGGTAAAGATGTTCTACAGTAAGACCATGGATGTTACCCTGAGTAGTTTTCAAATTAATGATGGTATCGCTCCAATGTATTATACCATTGAGTATATTCTGTTGTACATGTTCAGCAATAAATATTTCACTCAGGCCTTCCAAGGAAAAAACTGTAGAATCAGTAAGTTCTGATGAAACCTTAGTGGGAGGGTTAAAAGTCAAGGTGAGCATGGAATCATGATCGAATAGTCTTACCAGCAAGGGTGATTTTAATGTTGAGGGATCAAGATCAAAACGCCGGATTTGCTGAATAGCCAGATAAGCCTGTTTTTCAGAGGGTTGGGCAAAGAGTCCAACGGGGATCAGCCAGATGAACAACCAATACTTCATGTTGGTTAAATTCTTTTTCCTTTTAATTCGCTGGAAATATTTCTTTCTAAAGCTTTGTGAGCCAGGGGATTTGAATAATTATTTAGTTGGTCGATAGCTTTTAGAATTTCGTCTTTGGAGCCATTTATAACAATTTCTTTTAACTGCTTTATTAAAGAAGAAAGAGTTAAGATCTGCTTTTCTGAGAGATGTTTTTCATTTTGTTTGATAAATTTTTCAGCAGAAAGGAGAATATAGTTTGCCTCATTTTTAGCTTCCAGGTGCGCCCTTTGCTCCATGTCTTCTTTGGCATGAGTCAATGAGTCCAATAACATTTGTGCCATGGTTTCTTCAGAAATACCGTACTGGGATTTAATACCAATGGATTGACTTATACCTGATCTTAATTCTTTGGCCCGTACTGTTAAAATGCCGTCAGCATCAATAACAAAATGTATTTCTATCTGAGGCAGACCAGCCGGCATAGATGGTATACCTTTTAAAATAAATTCACCCAGTTTCCGATTCTCAGAAACCAGGTCCCGTTCTCCTTGAAAAATAGAAATTTTTAAGTTGGTTTGGCCATCAATTGAGGTGGTATAACGTCGTCCTGCACCGGAGGGGATTTTAGAATTACGAGGGATAATAACGTCCATTAAACCTCCGACCGTCTCGATACCTAGGCTTAGCGGTGTGATATCCAACAAAAGAATTTCTTTTTGGTTTCCTGCCAAGATATCGGCTTGAATAGCGGCACCTCTGGCTACCACTTCATCCGGATTAAGTTTGTCATAGATAGGTTTTCCGAAGTATTCCTGTAACCTTTTTTTAACCATTGGTATTCGCGTTGAACCTCCAACCAACACGACTTCATTTAGATCAGTTGGTGAAAGTCCGGCATCTTTCAAGGCTTTTTGACAACACACTAGTGTTCGATCAATAAACGGAGTAATTAAACTCTCCAAAGTCGGCAGATCCAAAGCGAACTCCTGATCATCTATTTTTGAATAAGCCAGGTTTTTTGTTGATAATTCCTTTTTAACGCACTCTGCTGCAAGTCGAAGTGCCTGGATAAAATCAGGTTGAAGTAGTTTTTCGTCTGAAATGTTTTTAGTTCTGACCCAATGTTGGACAATTGCTTGATCTAAGTCATCACCACCTAGAAAAGTGTCCCCGTTGGTAGAGAGGACTTCAAAAACACCATCTTCAAGCTGAAGGATAGAGATATCAAAAGTACCCCCACCCAAATCATACACGGCAATTTTAGCTTTATTTTGTGATTTATGAAGGCCATAGGCCAAACTGGCAGCAGTAGGCTCATTGATGATGCGCAATACATCCAGCCCAGCCAATTTTCCGGCATCGCGGGTGGCTTGACGTTGAGCGTCATTAAAATAGGCCGGCACGGTGATAACTGCTTTGAGAACAGAACTGCCCACCTGTCGCTCGGTACGACTCTTTAGTTCTTTAAGAATTTCCGCACTTAGTTCAATGGGATTGTAAAAACGATCATTTACTTTGATTTTTAGCAGGCTGTCAGGGTCATCGTCGATGATGGTATAAGCAAAATATTGGGCAAATTTTTTAATGTCATTGTAGGATTTGCCCATGAGCCTTTTGGCGGAGTAAATGGTATTAGCCGGATGTGATATTAAAAATTTTCTGGCCTCATCACCTACCACTAAAGTTCCATTTGAGGTGAAGTGGACTATGGAGGGTACCAAGGTGTTCTGATTATGGCTATCCTTAACCATAACAACATCTTTGTCTTCCACATAAGCCACCAGACTATTGGTGGTACCTAAGTCGATCCCAATGATAATGTCTTCTTTTTTAATTGCTCCTTCCCGGAGGTTAATAGCGATTTTGGCCATGTAAATTAACCATTTGTATAGACGAAAACACAAAGATGTATGTAGAGTTCAGTTTTTTGAAGGTGGAGGAGTTATTCTTTTTTTAGATTGCGTATTATTTGCAAACATGGCGCATCAATATTTTACCTGGCATTTTGATAAACCAACGAGGTTATTTATCCTCCTTGGTGGCTTTTTTATTGCGAACGCATTAATAGCAGAATTTATTGGGGTGAAGATATTTTCTATGGAGAAAACCCTCGGATTTAAACCATTGTCTATTAATATATTAGGTATTGAGGGTTTGTCCTTTAATCTGACGGCCGGCGTATTATTATGGCCTTTTGTTTTCGTGATGACTGATATTATCAATGAATATTATGGTAAGCGAGGTGTGCATCTCTTGTCTTTCATTACGGTAGGTTTAGTCGTATATGCGTTTTTGATGTTTTTTATCGGGATTCGGTTGGTGCCAGCCGATTTTTGGCCATCTTCTCATATTTCCGAAGCACTAAGCCCTGAGGAACAAATAAATATGCAGAGTAAAGTAGCTGACCTGAATTTTGCTTTCAGGTTAGTCTTTGGCCAGGGTATGTGGATTATTGTCGGTTCTATGATTGCTTTTATGATTGGCCAATTGGTCGATGTCACCGTTTTTCATAACATTAAAAACCGTACTGGAGAAAAAGCGATTTGGGCTCGTGCCACGGGATCAACATTAGTTTCGCAGTTTATAGACAGTTATGTCGTGTTAGTTGTAGCTTTTTATATTGGGGCTGACTGGAACCTTTCTACCGTTTTAGCTATCGGCAGTATGAATTATATTTATAAGTTTGTAATGGCCTTGGTGATGACACCGGTCATTTACTTAGTGCATTATAGTATTGATTATTATTTAGGACCAGAGCTTTCAAATGAAATGCGATCCAAAGCAAGAATTAATATGTTTTAACGCAATAAAGCTGTATGAGCAGAATAACCTCTTCCATTATGATGGTTAGGCCGGCCAATTTTGGGTATAACCACGAGACTGCGCAGAATAATGCATTTCAATCTGAAGATCTCGCCTCAACTGCGCAAGAAATTCGAGAAAAAGCTCTCATGGAATTTGATCTGATGGTGACCAAATTACGCCAGACCGGGATAGAGGTTCTGGTTTTTAAGGATACCCCGATACCTATCAAACCTGATGCTATATTCCCTAACAATTGGATTAGTTTTCATGAGGATGGGAGTGTGATCACTTACCCGATGTGGTCCAACATACGTCGGAAGGAGCGTCGTGAAGATATAATTACTGCCCTTGGTTCGACTTTTAAAGTTAAAGCCTACCTACACCTGGAGCATGAGGAACAAAAGGAAAAATACTTAGAGGGTACAGGAAGTATGGTTTTTGACCGGGAAGCCCGAATAGCATATGCCTGTGTGAGTCCCCGAACGCACCCGGACTTATTTTTTGAGTTTTGTGAACGGTTCGGTTACACCCCTATACTTTTTGAAGCAGTTGATTCGCAGCAACAATTAATCTACCATACTAATGTGATGATGGCGATTGGAGAGTCCACGGCAGTGGTATGTCTGGAGAGTATTGCAGGGAGTAAAGATAGGACCAGGGTTGTAGAGACTTTAGACCAGAAAGGTCTAAGAATTGTGGAAATCAGCCAGGCACAAATGCAGGCCTTCGCCGGAAATATGTTACAACTCCAGGCGAAAACCGGGATAAAATACATGGTGATGTCGGAGCAAGCGTATTTAGCCCTTGACAGTAACCAAATACGTGCTCTGGAAAAGGATGCCACATGCTTTTATTTACCTATTTATACTATTGAAAAGTCCGGTGGCGGAAGCGTAAGATGTATGATGGCAGAGATTTTTTTGCCTCGCCTTTCCGCCTGACATAGCTTGACTTCATTAATAATGTGGTCATTAAGAATTAAACATTTGTTTATATATTTTTTTGTCCTATCTGAGTAATTCAACTACATTTGCGGCAAGAATTCAGGTTCTTATATTGAATTAACCAAACTCAGATGATATGAAAAAACTATTACATGTATTATTTTTATTGGTTGCTACCACTGGAGCGCTTTTTGGGCAGGTGACTACCTCCAGTATCAGTGGTTATGTACTTGATAAAAACAAAGAAGTTCTAATTGGAGCTACCGTGCAAGCTGTACATATACCTTCAGGCACAAACTACGGTACGGTTACTAACGAAAATGGTTATTACATTTTTCCAGCAGTTCGAGTGGGAGGCCCGTATACGCTAACGGTAAGCTATGTGGGTTATCAGGATCAAAAGCTAGAGCAGGTATACACCACGCTAGGCTCAACAGCCAACCAAAATTTTGATATGTCTGAAGACATATTGTCATTGGGTGAAGTTACAGTTACTGAGTTCAGAAGCGATTTATTTTCAACCTCACGTACAGGGTCTAATTCAACATTTGGTGAAAATGTGCTGAAGTCAGTACCTGTTATTGGAGCGAGGAGCGTGGATGCAATTACCAAATATAATCCAAATGGCAACGGACGTTCTTTCGGTGCCCAAGATAGCCGTTTAAACAATTTTACCATTGATGGTTCAGTATTCAATAATGGTTTTGGTTTGGGCTCTTCTGCCCAAGCAGGTGGTCGGACCGGATCAACGGCCATTTCTTTAGACGCCATTGAAGAGATATCTGTCAACATCGCTCCTTTCGATGTTCGCCAGTCTGGATTTGTGGGGGCAGGGATAAATGCGGTGACCAGAAGCGGATCAAACGATTTTAATGGGTCAGTTTATTACAATCTTAGAAATTCCGACAAATTATTCATCGGGCGAACAGCTGCAGGGCAGACCGTACCAGTTGGTTCTTTTGATGAGAGCTCTTATGGATTTAGATTTGGTGGACCAATTATTAAAAACAAGTTATTTTTCTTTGTGAATGCTGAAGGTCTCGGTAAAACTGAGCCGGGAACTTCTTTTGTGGCCGAAGGTTCTTCAAATCCAGGTCAAACGACCAGGGTTTTGAAGAGTGATCTGGATGCTTTATCGTCATTTATGAAATCACAATTTGATTACGAAACCGGACCTTACGAGGCATATAATTTAGCAAATAACAGCAAGAAATTTTTAGTGCGATTAGATTATAATCTTAACCAGAATAATAAATTCAGTTTACGGTATGTATTCCATAACTCGGATGCTGAAATCCCCATTAGCAATAGTTCATCTGCCGGAGCCGGAAACCGGACCAGACTTTTGACTTCGATGGCTTATTTTAATTCGGGTTATGTCATTCAGGACAACACCAGATCGATTGTAGCCGAAATGAATACGACTATGGGCAAAAAGCACAATAATCTGATCATAGGTTACGATTATCAAAATGAAGACAGAGCTTATTTGGCCTCTTTTTTCCCTACGGTAGACATCCTGAAAGACAATGTTACTTATATTTCAGTAGGGTTTGATCCATTCACACCCAATAATAAACTGAATTACGGTACTTTTCACATTACGGACAACTTGTCCATCTACCTGAATAAACACACCATCACCTTAGGGGCAAATTTTGAATCTTATAAATCAAACAATTTGTTCTTTCCGGCTAGTAATGGTGTTTATATCTATAACTCTCTGGAAGATTTTTATGCTGCAGCCAGGAGTACCGATCCGATCAGCCCGGTAAAAGCAAATCGTTTTCAGTTTCGTTATTCAGCATTAGAAGGAGCTGCTGACCCGTTGCAAATATTAAAAACAAACCGCATAGACCTTTATGGCCAGGATCAATTCAATGTTTCCCAAAATTTTAATGTAACGGTAGGCTTAAGGGCTGGATTATTCACTTTCGGTAATACAGCACTGGAGAATAAAGTCATTTCCGAACAAACTTATGTAGATGCTGATGACAATAAAAATTATAAAATCAACACGGGTAAAATGCCTGGTGCCCAGTTATTATTTGAACCACGATTAGGATTCAACTGGGATATTACTGGTAAAAAAGCCACCCAAATGCGCGGTGGTGTAGGAATATTCACCGGAAGACCACCTTATGTATGGGTTTCCAATCAAATTGGTAATAATGGTATTTTGACCGGATTTATAGATGTGAGAAACTCAGATCAATATCCATTCCGAGCGGACGCTTCGGGATTTATTCCCTCAACGCCGACTTTACCTTCCACTTATGACATTGCAGCTACCGAACCCAGTTATAAGTTTCCGCAGGTGATGAAAACCAATTTGGCTTTAGACCAAAAATTACCTGGTGGCTTTGTCGCCTCCCTGGAGTTTATTTTGAATAAAAACCTGAATGCTGTAAACTATTTTAACGCCAACTTAGAGCCAGCAAAAACTAACTTCCCAGGTGTAGACACACGGGCTAAGTTTCCAGGTTCGGGATCCAGCAGTATAGCTAATGATACCCGCGTGAATGACAATGTATCCAATGCAATTGTCCTAACAAATACCAATAAAGGTTCTTATGCTGGAGGTACGGTGAAAATTGAATATCCTGGCCGGAGAGGTTTCTATGGGTTAGTGGCATATACGTACAGTTCTGCCAGGGATCTTATGGACGCCGGATCAATTGCTTCCGGTTCCTGGACCGGCGTGGCGACAGTTAACGGAAACAACCGTTTAGCACTGAGTTATTCAACTAATGATATTCCCCATCGTATTATTGGTTTGCTGGGTTATAAATTTGAATACGGAGGCAAACTTGGTGGTACACTTGGGTTTAGTTTAGGTTATGTTGGTGAGCAAAGTGCCAGATATTCTTATACCATAGCTGGGGACATGAATGGTGACAACGTGTTTAACAATGAATTAATTTTTGTACCAAACAAGGCTTCGGATTTAAAATTTGAAGAGTATAAATCCGGGGAGGCTACTTTCACTGTTGCCCAACAGGAAGCCGCTTTTGAAGCCTTTATAAATCAGGATGATTACTTGAGTACCAGAAGAGGCCAATATGCTGAACGGAATGGTGCTATTCTTCCTATGTTGAACCAGTTTGACCTCTCAGTAACCAAAGAGTTTTTTGTAAATGTGGGTGGTAAAAGAAATACCCTACAGTTGAGAGCAGATATCTTAAATTTTGGGAATTTACTTAATGACAATTGGGGTGTTGGTAATACAGTGGTTAATTCACGTATATTGACATATCGCAGACTGGATGCCAGTAGTGGTGAACCAGTGTACCGGTTAGTTACCCAAAGGTTATTCAACGGTCAAAATGCCTTAATCCAAAATAGTTATGTAAACCGGACTTCTATCTTCGATGTTTGGAGTGCACAGTTCGGGATTAGGTATATTTTTGGAAATTAGGATAATAAACAACAGAAAAAGATATCAACAGGGCTGTCTGAACTCAGACAGCCCTTTTTTTTAACAACATCGAAGGATAAAATTGCGTTAATTGTGCTATAAAGCTTAATTATAAGGTGTACCCTGATTTAAGAGTTGGTCTAGTTTTGTCCGGAGGCGCTGCACGGGGTATTGCTCATTTAGGTGTTTTTAAAGCTTTGGAGGAAAACAGGATTCCTGTCCATGCCATCTCCGGGACAAGCGCTGGAGCCATTGCCGGTGCATTTTATGCCGCCGGCATAAGCATTCAAAAAATGATAGAGTTTGTGGATGACAGCAGTTTATTTAACCTGTTCTCACTAAAGCTACCAAACAAAGGCTTGACAGACCTGAGCTATTTACGAAGGAAGATAAAACAGTATATTCCGCACAATTCTTTTGAGAAATTAAACCTTCCGCTCACTGTGGCCTTAAGTAACCTAAACACCGGAGAAATCAATTATTTTGATTCCGGTGAGTTAGATGAAGTGATTGCAGCATCGTGTGCAATTCCCTTATTATTTCGACCCATCCATATCCAGGGGCAAACTTATGTGGATGGCGGATTATTGGCTAATGCTCCGGTCCAACCTTTGGTGGGTTCTTGTGATTTCATCATAACCATTAACCTGGTTCCTCAGGTGGAATTAGAACATCATGAACTAAGCAGTATCTTTCACATTGCCCAAAGATGTTTTGATCTCGCGGCTTTAAATAATATTAAACCCCAACTCAGACAAAGTCATGTGATCATTGAACCACCACAATTAAAAAAAATCAGTCGTTTCAGCCTAAACCGATCGAGGGAGATTTTTGAATTAGGTTATGAGGAAACCCAGGCAAAAATTGATTTTATTCGTTCGAGGATGGATGTGGTGATGGAAATGAAGGGTATGGAAGGTTAGTTTAGAAACACAGCCATTTCATTTACGTTGCGTATGCTTACATCAATATCTTCCATTAAAGTAGTGGCTAGAGATAAACCAACATAATTTACCAATACCGGAAAATGTTTATGAGTGCGGTCAACCAATACAGCCACCTCCACTTTTTTAGGCATTACTTCCAAAAGGGGTTTTAGCGCATAAAAGATGGTCCGGCCCGTATTGGCCACATCATCAGTGACAATAATGGATTTACCGGTTAAATCCTGCGCAGTGAGATCAATAGTAATAGGTGAGGACAAAGGGGCTGCCGGATTGAGCCTGAGGTTGGCCAAAATAATTTTGCCTGGGAAAATTTTGGACAGATGATCATAGATCAGCCGGGCAAAATGGAGTCCATTATTATTTATCCCGGCCAGAACCAATTCAGGTTCAGAGGTATGCTGTTCAGCAATTTGGTAAGCTAAGCGGGTAATTTTCTGTTTTATTTGTACCTCATTGAGTATTTTCATAAATTATAATATCTTGGTTTGCAAATCCTGAGGCTAAAATAATGATTCAAATCGTAATTTTTTGGGTGATTACCGTTGGCGCCCTGGGGTGGGCCGCTCGCAGATTTTACTATATCTATCGCAAAATCCGCTTGGGTCGGCCGGAATATTTAACTGATCAGCCGCTAAAACGATGGAAAAATATGTTTTTAGTGGCTTTTGGACAACAGAAAATGTTTAAAAGGCCGTTATCTGCCCTTTTTCACTTGTTTATCTATGCCGCTTTTTTACTTACTCAAATTGAATTAGTTGAAATAATTTCAGATGGTTTCACGGGAAAGCATCGCCTTTTTGCCAGACCAATGAGAAGTTTTTATACCTTCCTTATTTCCTTTATTGAAATTTTATCGCTGTTAGCATTAGTTTCTACAATCGTTTTTTTATGGAGGAGAAATATTAAAAAGGTCAAACGTTTTCATCAACCGGAAATGATGAATTGGCCTTTCAAAGATGGCAATTATATACTTTTAGGGGAAATTATTTTAATCGCCGGCATTTTTTTAATGAACGGTGCCGATCAGGTTTTGCAGAGGATAGATGCAGCACATTATCCCTCAACGGGCCGACTGGTCTTATCCGGTTTCCTTGCTGATCATTTGTTTATGGGTTGGCCAGATGGTTTGCTGAAAATAATCGAACGGATAGGGTGGTGGTTACACTACCTGACCATTTTAGCCTTCATAAATTATCTGGCTTTTTCTAAACACTTACATATTCTTCTAGCCTTCCCCAATACCTGGTTTATTCGTCTTAATTCAAGGGGAGAGATGGAAAATATTCCAGCTATAACTCAAGAGATTAAAAGTATGCTTGGGTTAGCCCAGGACACTCAGGCTAACCCTGCTGAGATACCCGTTTTTGGAGCAAAGGATGTGCGGGACTTGAGTTGGAAAAACCTTTTAGATGCCTACACATGCACAGAATGCGGTCGCTGTACGTCAGTATGCCCAGCTAATCTGACTGGTAAAAAATTATCTCCCCGCAAAATAATGATGGACGTCCGGGATAGGCTAGAGGAAATAAATTTGAACAATAAACAGGAGCACGATACTGGCTCTTTGTTAGACCGTATTGCGGAGACCGAAATTTGGGCTTGCACCACATGTAACGCGTGCGTGGAGGAATGTCCTGTTCAGATCAATCCTTTGGATATAATCATACAATTGCGCAGGCATCTTATCTTAAACGAATCTAAAGGCCCGGCCGAGTGGTTGCCAATGTTTAATAGCTTGGAAAATGGAGGAGCTGTATGGCAAGTAAATGAAGATCGCGATGCCTGGATGCAAACTTAGAAAGTACAGTCATGGATATAAAAAAAATTGGAGACCTGGTACAGCAGGGTAGCAAACCAGAATACCTTCTTTGGGTAGGTTGCGCTGGGAGTTTTGATGCCAGAGCTAAAAAGGTAGTGCAAGCCCTGGCCAAGATACTACAACACGCCCAGGTGGATTTTGCTGTCCTTGGCCAGGAAGAAAAGTGTACCGGTGATGCAGCCAGACGGGCAGGAAATGAGTTTTTATTCCAGATGCTCGCTTTGCAGAATATAGAAACAATGAATGGTTATGGGGTAAAGAAAATAATCACCACCTGCCCCCATTGTTATAATACTTTGAAAAACGAGTATCCAACCCTTGGCGGGCATTATCAGGTCTTTCACCATACGCAGGTTATTGCTGATCTGTTGGCAACAGGTCAACTAAAAATTAGACAATCTATGGATGCTGTGGCTTACCATGACTCTTGTTACCTAGGTAGAATAAATC
>JAYRWN010000434.1:0-3641 GCA_041917975.1 Saprospiraceae bacterium
AGCAATGTGTACTATACCCGTTCCATCTTCGGTAGAGACAAAATCACCCAGGAGTACCTTAAAGGCGTCTCCTTCCTCAGGCTGCGCATATGGCAACAACTGTTCATAAGTCAGCCCTTCAAATTGTCTGCCCTGGTAAGCACTCAGAACCCGGGCAGGAATTATCTTATCCTCCGGTTTGAAGTCAGCTGGATCAGCCGCGAGTTGTTCCGGTTTGAACCAAGTGCTCAATAAATCCTGAGCCAGGATCAGGTTGACGGGAAGTTTAGTGTATGGGTTAAAGGTATGTACCAATACATAAGCGATCTGAGCTCCGACCGCCAGAGCTGTATTGGATGGCAAAGTCCAGGGTGTAGTGGTCCAGGCTAAAAAGTAAACGTCCCCTTGCCGGACTTGATCATATAAAAATGAACTCTCCCTGTTAAGCACCAGTTTAAACTGTGCTACGGCTGAGATGTCTTTAACTTCTTTATAGGTGCCGGGCATATTCAGTTCATGAGAGCTCAGACCGGTACCGGCTGCCGGTGAAAATGGCTGGATGGTATAACCCTTGTACAATAAGCCCTTAGTGTAAAGTTGTTTTAACAACCACCAAACCGACTCAATATAGTCATTTTCAAAGGTGATGTACGGGTGCTCAAGATCCACCCAATAGCCCATTTTACGGGTAATATCATCCCATTGATCTTTATACCGCATAACGGTTTCACGGCACTTGGCATTATATTCTGCAATAGTGATACTCCGGCCGATGTCTTCCTTCGTGATCCCTAACTCCTTTTCTACGCTGAGCTCGATAGGCAGACCATGGGTATCCCACCCACCCTTACGTTCTACCCGCTGGCCCAACATGGTATGAAAGCGACAAAATATATCTTTCACCGTACGGGCCATAACGTGGTGGATACCCGGTTTACCATTCGCTGACGGCGGCCCCTCATAGAATACGTAGGAACGCCCACCTGCGCGCTGCTCAATACTTTGTTTAAAAATGTCTTCCCGGTCCCAAAATTCTAGAATTTGACGGTCTATATCAGGAAGATTAAGTGATTTATACTCGTTATACTTTGTCATAGAAAGTTACATAAAAAAGACTGCAAAGATAAAAAAGGTCGGGGAAAGTAGGGTTCCGACCTTAATCACATGATTTGGAAATCCGGTCTTAAGGTATAAAGGCTGCAAAAGCCTGATTAAATATCAACTCGCGGATCTGGTATAAAATCTCCCGACTGCGATCAATACCTAACCCGTCACGGTCTATCCAGATGTCCGTATTCATGCTGAATATTACACCTGTGTGGGTTGCCGGGTGGATATAGAAGAATGACCTAAACCCCTTTTGACTTCCGGTATGCCCAATAAACACTTGTTCTTGTCCTGCTATGGTACGTTTTTCGTTGAAAAAAATTTTCCCAATCCATGATTTTCCCTCATCAGTGGTCAAAACCGGGGTCCACATCTCCTGCAAACTGCTTGCGGACAGTACATACCTTCCATTTCCGGAGGAAGGAGTTAAGAGATACTGTATATAACGCACCATGTCCGAAATGGAACTGTTCAGACCACCATTTCCCACCGTAATCCCTGTGTCAAAATCTTTACCGTTGAAATACAAACTATCGCGCAACCAGGAATAATTATTTGAACGCTGGGACAACAGGTAGGCAGGGGTCAAGTCAAAGTAACTTTCCCTCATGTCCAGTGGCATTAAAATTTGTTTATTGAGGTAAACCTCAATGTCTTCTCCATACAATTGTTCCAACACCCGCCCTAAAAAAGTAACGCCGGGGTTAGAATAACTAAATTTGGAGCCGGGGGGGAAAAGAATGCGGGTATAAGGGAGCATAGATTCCAATTGGGTCCAGGACGACGGTTCATAAGGGTGCCAGGCTTCATCACCACCCCACGGCCATGTACCGGCCCGGAATCCGGCGCTGTGCGACAAAAGGTGAGACACCGTGATTTGATCCATCGGGCCAAAAGGGTTATACACTTTCTTTAAGCCCGGTAAATGTTGTACTATCGGATCGGTTAAGCGCAAATGTCCGCGATCACGGGCTTGCATAATACCGATGCCGGTAAATGTTTTTGTAATAGACGCCCAGTGGAAAATGGTATGACTGTTGACTTTTTCTTTTAACACGAGGTCAGCATACCCAAAATTGAGGGAATCCAGAATACGATCGTCTTTTACAAAATACAACCCGGCTCCAACTATACGGTTAGACTCAAGAATTTGCCTCACTTCGGTAGTTAAATTATCCCAAATTGGTTTAAATCGTGTGCCTTGAGCTTTTAAACTCAGGAAATATAAGCTGACTAACACCAGCGCTGCTATTCTGGACATATCGAATTAATATTAATAGAATATGAAAAAATAATACCTTTGCGTAAAAGCAAATATCTTGGAATCATTTAAAATAAAAGGAAAATTATTTAAGATATATCCCACGGAAAACAAAACAGGATCATTCCAAACACGCGAATTTGTAATCACCGTGGATGATCGCAACTATCAGCAATACATCAAATTCCAATTGACCCAGGATCGTTGCGGAGCCGTGGATGCATTTAAAGAAGGTACTGAAGTTGAAGTCCATTTTGATCTGCGTGGGCGCGAATGGCAGGGTAAATATTTCACTAATCTTAACGCCTGGCGCATCACCGGGGTTAACCAATCTAACACACCGGTATACGATCTGCAGGAAAATAACTTCCCCGGTACCCCTGCCAGTGAAGAACAAACTCTACAAGCTGAGGACTTTGATGATCTTCCGTTCTAAACGATTATTTTTATTTTTTTTATTTCTCTTCAGTTTTACCTCAGAGGTACACAGTCAGCGGTTGGAAGCCATCAAAGCCCGCTGGAACGATAGTTTTAAAGAATGGGATGTTTATACTGATGAAGGTGAAGGAACCTTAACCTTACGTTGGCAAGTGCGTTCAGATTGGACCGCTTGGGATTTTAGGGTGGGAGAACGGAGTGGTACGATTGACATGCGCTTCCGGGACAATCCCGAATACTGGGAACTGCGCTGTGGTTCTGAAAAAGTCTACCTGCGCACCCAATGGCCGCGCGACATCACCTCCTGGACTATCGAAACTGATCATGGGCGTCTTATTTGGAAAAGTTATTGGCGTGATAATCTGGACGAATGGATCGTTGACACCAAAGCAGACCCTAATCCCTTTAGTATGTATACCGAATTTATTGGAGATCAGCGGGACTGGATCATCAATGATCAAAACGACGGGTCCATTCCTTTCCCAGCCAGGCTGGCGATGGCTTTTATCACCGTTTTTCAGGCAATGCCGAAATTCTAGAACTGTCTATGCGCATCCTGATATCTCCGGATAAATTTAAGGGGAGCCTCAGCGCTCAGGACGTATGTGCACATTTAGCTGCCGGCATCCGGAATACCTTTCCCCATTCGGATATCCTGATCTCCCCATTAGCCGATGGTGGTGAAGGCAGTCTGGATACCGTAGAAAGCGCACTAGGGGAGGTGAAACGAAAATATGTGCACACCGTCAATGCTGCCGGTGATCCTTTGACCACTTATTATCTTCATACCGGCACACAGGCCTGGATAGAAATGGCTAAAGCTTCAGGGTGGGGTAGCTTAGCCGCTCACCAACGA
>JAYRWN010000435.1:0-20150 GCA_041917975.1 Saprospiraceae bacterium
GGGCAAAGATTTACAGGATCTGAGTATGGAGGCCTGGTTAAAGGGCAAAGCTGATTTTTTGCATCCTCTAGTTAAGGAATGGTATGAACAGATTTTGCGGAGTGGTGAGGATGTACAAGGCATCTTCCACGATGGTTACCCGATGGGTTGTATAAACAACGCACCGTTTGCCTATATCAACGCTTTCAGCGCCCATGTAAATGTGGGCTTCTTTTACGGTGCGGAGCTACCCGACCCGCATGACCTGCTCACCGGAAGCGGGAAACGCATGCGCCACGTCAAACTTGTACCGGGAGCGATCTGTAACCATGAAGCCATTCTCAACCTTATTCAGGCTGCTTATCGGGATATTAAACACAGGTTAAGCGCTGAACAGGCCTGACTTGGCACATGGCTAACGTGATAATCGTTCATTTTAGCGTGTACTTGTTATACTAGCCTTAAAAAATATCTCTTGATATTTTTTACTTTTGTTTGATTCACCATAGGCATTCTGAATGAGAAGTCGTAAACTGAAACTAACTGAAGATAATTATTTTAGGACATGACGGACCAACCCTCCCATGAAGATTCGACCGGCGGATTATTGTTAACCACCAAAGTCAAGGAATATCCTGATCAAACATTTCACCAGAAAACGAAGCATTGGAAGCCGTATTTTTGGGAATTTTTTATGCTCTTTTTGGCAGTGACTCTGGGTTTTTTTGTCGAGAACCAGAGGGAATATTACAGCGAACGGCAGTGGGAAAAAAAATATATTCAATCCCTGCTTAGCGACCTGGATGCCGACATCAACCGACTCACTGAAATAGTACACTTAAGAAATGACCGGGCCATATTATTGGATTCGTTTAGTCAGTTGTTAAATCATAAAGAAGCTTTAAAACACAGTAATGATTTATATTATTATAATTCATTTGCCACCCGCGGGGTAGCATTCCGTTTTACTCCGGTGGATGGTACGATGCAGCAACTAAAAAATGCCGGGAACCTCAGGTTAGTCCGAAAAAATTTAGTCCGGGATAGTATTATTTTTTTTGATGTATCCGTGCGGGCATTTAATTGGGGTACTCAGGATGAAGAAAATATTATGGACACGTACCGCGATATCGCGGAAGGAGTATTTGATGGCGTGGTACTGAATAGTATGCGGGACGATGATAATAATGTAAAGAGGATTAATCATAACCCTCCACTCCAACTCACGGAGGAGGCCAAATTCAGACTAAACTATCGCATCCACATGTTGACCGTCTTTAATAAAACCATGCGTAAAGAAGCCAAAAAACTGTTCGAACAAGCCAAACGGCTTAACGAATTGCTCCGCAAGGAATACCATCTCTGAGGAAAAAGAAAAATCGGCGTTCCTGATTGATAGGGTCAAAATTACTTTACTTCATTTTATTCGAGTCTACCGCTATAGAAAACCATGAACCTGATTAAACACGTGATAATCGACTTGATTATTTTTTTTGCAATAATTTTTTCAATTGCTGATGTTCTTGATAATTTGAGGGTTTAAGTAAAGACTTTGCCAGGTTATAGTCCAAATTATTGCTGAGAATGGCTTGCTGTAACAGATCTAATAATTCTTTTTTTTGCTCCGGATTAATTTTATACCAACCCTGGTAGATTTGACCTCCTTTTGATCTTATAGAGATTTGGTTAATCCCATCGGATCGGTTATTTTGAAATGAACTTTGCCCAAAGTCAATTTTACCCTCTACCTCGCCATAATTAATTTGAACAGATTCAATTTGTGACCAGGCTATTACTTCATCATGCCAACATAAGTTCTGAGTGCCAATTTTTAACACACCATAAGGTTCTTTCAAACTTTCGTACTTGAACCAAAACAAAATAATTTTAGCCAGGATAAATAGAATATAACAGACCAGGAGAATAAAACTCAGCTTTTTCAAAAAGACGGAATCTTCATCCAAATAATTAAGGGCAATTTTATACCCTATGATTAAAAGCAGTAAAACAATGTAAATGATCGCTTGAGTCGTCCAAGATCTCCACCGGTAGGATTTATATAATTCCAACGATAACATGACCTCAAGTGAAATAAGCTGTGTTCATGGAATAAATATTCGTTCAACTGAACATAATCTTTAAAACTATTTGTGCACCCGGTTCGATTTTGCGTATTACTGCATCGTTGTCAGAAGGAATGACTGATCAATTAATCAGAATAATGGTCATAATACATGGCATTGTCCCGGGGATTTATTTTAACCATCCCAATAATTCACCGGTTAATTTCCACTCCAGGGGCCAATCGGCCGGCGGAGCAGTTCTGGCAGGGTTCTGCCACCAGGCTTTAAAAGCTAAGGCTTGGGGAGCAGTTATTTTTTGTATCAGCTCCGGTGGAATGGTTTGGCCTTGCAATGATAAAGCGTGCAGCCCGATAAAAAAGTCCGGGGTATTGGCTTGCTGCGTTTTCAAAGCGATTTGGGACAATTGCTGTAATAATCCGGGCTTTTCTTTGGCCGGAGCGCTGACATATCGCAGCGCCTGGACAAAACTTTCGTCCACGTCATAAGGTTTACCCACACCGATGCGCTCAGGCCAAAGGCTGAGCGCCTGAATTTCCGTTTGAACCAATTTCTTTTTATTCATTTTGAGGGCATCCAGTGCCAACGCTTTGTGGGCGTTTTCATACAACAGGCGGCTTTCAGAGGCCCCTTCGAAAGGAAGGATCTGTAAGGCATCCATTAATTTAGCAGCGTAAGGATATTGACCTAAGGCGAGTAAGGTTTTTACTTTCAGGACCCCAAGCTGATAACGAGTCGGTTGGTCCTGGTAATGCTGATCCAGGATGGTCTTGGCTTCAGTAGCCTGCTTCTGGTTCAACAACTCGCTGGCTAAGGTCATGGCTATCTTAACATTGTTTTTATCCAATTGATAGGCTTTTTGTAAGTCCGCCAGCGGGGATTGTCTCATTTTACGCTTAAACTCTGCTCTGGTGGCGAAAATCAAAGGATCGGTAGCGCCATCCAGTTTGGCGAAGGCGGCTTCAGCATTTTCCATCCGGCCCAGACCCCACCACAATATAGCCTGCAGGTAATCCACTTTCGGATGAGTAACATGCTGCTGAACCCAGGCTAGGAGTTCCAGATCCTCCACCCGGTAAGGTTGTACAAACGCCAGCGGCATAGCAGATACAATGCTTTTCAGCGCGGCTACATCCTGCTGCAGATAAGCCGCCCACAACTGGCCCAGAGGATGTTTGGTTGTGCTCAACAATTGCCGGGCTTCGGCCTTGCGGCCTCCGGCCAGATAAAAATGAACAGCCTCCAGGATGGTTTGATAGGAAAATTCATTATTAAGCCCCAAAGGCTTTTGAGTAAAAGGAGTCCAATCGGGCTCCAGTTGCAAGATAATATCCAGGGGATCCACTCGTTTTAGTCCAGTCAGTCCTTCGACGACAGCCGAACGATTGTTCGCCACACGGCCAGCGATGGCTAACAGGCGATAGGCAGCGTGGTTACTCTGATCATATTTTAGGGCCTGGCGGGCATAATGAATTGCTTCTGTATGGTCCCCGGTTTTGAGTTTAAGCTGAGCCATCAGGGTGTAGGCGCCGGTACGAAAGCGGGGATCGCGCGCAGCCCATCCTAATAGTTCCAGGGCTTGCACGTCCTTGCCGCTTTGCTGATAAATGGCCCCGCCTAGAAAATTAGCCTCACTGTCGTAGGTATCTTCCTGTAGTATTTTTAATACATTAGTTAAGGCCAGATCGTGCCGGCCCTGTCTCATCCATAATTCAGACTGCAATAGCATACCGGGACGATGTCCGGAGCGGGATTGGAAGAGTTTAGCCAATAATTCATGGGCTTGGGCATACTCGCGGTATTTGGAGGCTTCCAGGGCCTGAAAATACAATGCGCTGTTACTTCCGGCAGACACCCTTTCGGTGGTTTTAAAGGGCCGTTCCAGTGCCAGGCGCTGCGGCTGTTCATTATAGTCAAGACCTAAAGCAGAACTGGTGAGGCGCAGAGGAGCCGATCCGGCTACGAGCACTTGGCGTCGGGCTATTTGGAGGGGCTGCAGGGTAAGTTCTTCCGTCCACAAGGGTGTAGAGTTTTGCTGCAAGGTTACCACACCGCGGACATGTTGCAAAGCCTGAATAGCTACCGTAACCGAATCGCCATGACGTTGGATAAAAGCTACGGCCTGCGGGCTGACGTCAGATAACCCTCCAAGATCCAGAACAGGAAACCAGTGCTCCGTCCACTGATCGGTGCTGAAGGGCCAAAAATTAGCCTGAGTGATCGGATTATCCTGGCCTCCGGGTGAAAATTGGTTAAACAATCGCCCGGCTTGAAATTCAATATATTGCCCATCGGTATCGGTCAGGAGGTCTTCCCAGATGCCACCGTCCCGCGCTAATGACCATAACCACAATTTTTGCCCCGGAATCTCATCATAACGCGACCAGTGGCCAAAACCGTAGCGGTTTTTTTCATAAAAACCTCCAAAAAAATCATTGTATTCGCCTACCACGTGGTAGGATTTACTGGACTCAAAATTATTCTGATTGTAGCGGGCGATGTTACGGCCCTGTTCATCGATAGGCCAGGGATGGGCATTTCCAGGATGTTCTATGTAGGTATTTCCCGGTACATAAAGCACCAGGTCATCGGTAGCCGGCGCTGCCGCCGTCATCCAATTGTAATACGATTGTGAGAGAGGGTGCGGATTGTACCAGGTGGCGTGCGTCTCAAAATAAGCCACATCTTTCGGCAGGCGGACTTGCACCCGCCAATGTGTACGGGAAGGCAGGTCCATGGTACCCACCCAGCAACTGGCGCTACCATCAGGATCCTGGCGATAGGTAAAATCGACCGGAGTAGCCGTACCGGGATGGTGGCCAATGATGCCAAAGTTAAACTCTATACCTCCGGACGTCCAGGGGCCGCGCATGGCGATGTTGCGGAACTTCATCACCTCATTGCGGTAAATAAATTCTTTGCCGGTCCTTTTTTCAATGGCTCCCCATACCTTTCCGCCGGCATCCGGCAGCACCCATACGGTAATGTAATCGTTATCCAGTTCAATCACGCGCCACACGCTGTCCCGACCCTCGTGGGCATAACCATCGAAGCGGTGATACGGATATATTTTACTATTTTCTCCCAGGATGGGTACGGGATTAGGATCGCTGAAATAATAGGTTTTCAGCGTTTTTTGGATCAATTTTACGGAAGCGTTGGATTGGGCGAAATTGGCAAAAGTAGCTGCAATCAGAATTATAACTATCAGCGCGCGCATGGACAATTTGTTTTGTCCCAAGATACAAACTGCCGTTTAGTTTAATTCAATGATCTGAGTCGGGGCGCTATTTTTAGCGATAACGATACGTTTTTGCCCCTGTGGTCCTTGCATCAATGCCATTTCACGGACAGCGCCCTGCAGATGTGCTCCACTCACGCGGTAAGTCAGAGGTTTAAAACCGCCTCGCCCATCTCCCTTTAAAACCAGACCCTTCAGACCATCATACAACCCTAATTTTACCATAGCCTGGTGGAAATTTCCGGCCAGTAAAATATCGGTCCGGTTGTCCCCATCAAAATCCTGAGCCAGGGCAGCATACACTGGTGCTACCTGAGCTTCCAGAGGCAAAGCTTCCAGGCGGAACTTTAGGTTGCCCTCATTCCATAGAATAGAGCTGGCCAAAGTTTTAGCTTGCAGGGGTACCAGGTCAGGCTGGCCAAGGTGGTTTAATAATTGCGGTAATGTGCTGCGAGCATAATCCTCATAATGCAGGTAGGGTTTTTTAAGACGCACCAATTGCCCTAACAAGTCATCTTTGGCCGGTAGCGGGTAAACGCCATCTTTCACCAGGCAAGAGATAATCGGATCCACCGAACCATTCCCGTCGAAATCTGCCGCATGCAGGGTGGCTGGAAACTGAGCAGAACAACGCACTTGAGAATTCAAGCCATGATTGCCCAGGATGATATCCTGATCACCATCCCCGTCCAGATCAGCCAGAGTCAGTGCACTCCACCAGCCGGTAGTATTAGCCATGCTGGAATCCGACTGCTGGTACAATTGCTTACCGTCATTGATCCAGACTGAAACGGGCATCCATTCGCCTGCCATGATCAAATCCGGTCGTTGGTCCTGATTTAGATCTGTCCAGCCTGCGCCAGTCACCATCCCCGGGCTGACTAATGCCGGCGACCAGGCCTCCGTCTGATCAATAAACCGGCTGTGCCCATCGTTGATTAAAATATAGGAACGTGGTGCCAACGGATAATGACCGGGGCTATTTCGGCCGCCTACGAACAAGTCTTGATCGCCATCACCATCCACATCGACAGGATTGACCACACCGGTGCTGGTCAACATGACCGGTAATGCGCCGGATGATAAACTAAAATTGCCCTGCCCATCATTAAGATATAATTCATCTTGCAAAGCAGCATCCTCCGCAGTAAACTCAGACCCTCCATAACCAACGTAAAGGTCCAGATCGGTATCCTGATCGGCGTCAAAAAATATAGCTTCCACCCCTTCTTTGGCCGTCGCTAAGGCCCAGGGTTGGGTCGCAGCAGGCTGGAATGCTCCACTTTTTTCCTGTATATACAGTTGGGCCTTTGAGCCCTTGGCATTGGTGAGAAAAAGATCGTCCTGGTGGTCACCGTTTACATCACCGGTCGCCAGACCGGGACCTTGCGTGGATAACATCAGGTGCAATAAAGGTTGTACTCTAAAATCACTGTAATCGTTTTCCTGATGTTGAAAATTCAGCACATCAGGCACCTGAGTGAACAGGGGGTGATTTTGAACAGATTGCGGCACCACCTTTTGCGGTTCATAAATGACGGTTAAAGTCTGATCGGCAGGTACATCCCTCAACCATTGAACGCTTCCATTGGACCACTGTACGAAAAGGCTGTCTACTTTAGTCGCCGAGGCGAGCCCAAAGACCAGTTCCGGGGCCACTGCGGACTGAAATCCCCGCGAATTGATCAAGGTTTGGGTTTGCAAAGCATCTTTGATATAAAGGTCCACCCGCGTGCCGAAAGCCGACAGATTGGTGGTGTCTCCTTTAAAGCGCAGTTTCAGGTAATGGTTTCCGGGGTTTATTTCCCTGCTCATGTTGCGATATACTGATGCGTAGGCGTTAACATCATTGGTAATCAGATCCAGATCGCCATCGTTATCCAGGTCAGCATAAACGGCACCGTTGGACAGGGTCACTTTTTCCAATCCCCAGCTTTTGGTCGCGTTCATGAAGGTGAGGTCACCGTTATTCTTATAGGCGTAGTTAGACGTTTCAATGGCAGGTATTTTTTTGAGTAGATCAGAAAGGGCTATCTGTTGACCGGTTTGATTGGTTTTGATTTGTTGGTCAGCCGCAAAAGCCATAAAATCCATATTGGTGTAATCGGCTTTATACCCATTGGTGACATATAGATCTTTCCAGCCATCGAGATCAAAATCGGCAAATAAAGCGGCCCAACTCCAATCAGTATTGGAAATACCCGCCAATTGACCTATTTCACTAAACGTTCCATCGCCATGATTAACTTGAAGCATGTTGCGCATGGTTTGTTTATGAAAACCACTGCTAAAGAGGGTCTGAATTTTATCGTAATTATCGGTTCCGGAAGTCATTTTTTGCCGGTAATTGTCCTCTGGCAGCATATCCAGAGTGTAAATGTCATAATGCCCGTCGTTATTTATATCCGCAACATCAGAGCCCATGGAAAACAAGGAGGTGTAATCTAAATGTTCGCGCACGGCTTCCTTAAACGTACCGTCTTTTTGGTTCAGATAAAAATAGTCTTCTTCATTGTAATCGTTACTCACATAAATGTCGAGCCATCCGTCGTTATTTAAATCCGCTACGGCCACGCCTAAACCGAAGCCGAGCACATTCGCTTTTATACCGGCCAGGACACTGACATCGGTAAAGCGGCCGATCGATCCATTGGGGGTGGGAATTAAATCATTACGGAATAACTTATCACCATAATCCGGATTAAATTTTTCTTTATAACTGCTCAATAATTTGCTGAATCCGGCATATTCCTGTACGGAATGATTTAACAAATACATATCCAGGTCACCATCCCGATCGTAATCAAAAAAAACCGCCTGAGTGGAATAACCGGGGTCTGCTAACCCATAGGATAAGCCCATCTCGGTAAAGGTAAGGTCCCGGTTATTGATAAATAACAAATTACGCCGGCGTTCGGGTAAGTTGGCGGCTGAGCGGCAGACGTAGATGTCCAGCCAGCCGTCGTTATTTACATCCGCCATGGTGACTCCGGTATTCCATAGTCCGGCGGCTTCCACACCGGCTTCTTTGGCTATATTTTTAAATTTGAAATCACCTTCGTTCAAATACAAGTGGCTGGCCATCATGTTCCCGGTGAAATAAATGTCCACCAGACCATCGTTATTGATGTCGCCAACCGCTACACCGCCGCCATTATAAAAATAACTATAATTCAACACATTAAATTCAGGTGATTCGCGGAGTAAATTTTTGAAAGTAATCCCGGTAGCGCTGGTCTCTAGGGCTCGAAAAACCTGATTATTTTCATGGCTGCGGCAAGTTATCAGCAACCAAATGCTACTGCATAAAAAATAATACTTATACGGAAGTAAACGATTCATAATTTTTATAATTCACATGGAGAGAGTTCGCAATTTATTAATTTTCAAAGATGTACCATCATAAATTAAAGCAAACACGAAACTCACCTCAGGCAATTTCATTCTTTAGCCTTTTTATCAACCAACACGGTCTGCTATTATGCGTAATGAATTTTGCTTAAATTATAGTTTAAAAAACAAACAGGCTGTCGTTTTAAAGACAGCCTGTTTGCTTAAAAATAAACTCTTATTATTCGATTATTTCTTATCCCACCATAGTTTGGTAACTCCATTGTCCGGACCACCAAGTAAACCAGCAGCAGCTTTTGCAGCATCAGCGTTGGTGGTGTATTCAGTAGTTACAAAAGGTACCCGGCGTGGAATAGAAGTCACCGGTATTGCCGGATCGTCCGTGTTAAGACGTGGATATAAAGCGGGGTATCCGGTACGACGACGCTCAGCCCAGGCTTCCCAGCTGTTAGGATATAATGCGATCCATTTCTGGGTGATAATTTGTTCCAATTGGCGTTCGGTACTACCGGATTCGTCAAAGGCCACAGCAACGGTTGATACGGCCGGTGTAGCATTATCAACACCCATGGGTACATTTGTACTTGAGACATAATCGGCTCCACTCAAATCAGTACCACTCAGGCCATACTCAGCAAATGAGGCTTTAATACCCTGTTCATAATAGGCTTTGGCAGTACCTCCTCCCATATTCCAGCCGACCAATGCACCTTCAGCGCGCAAAAAGAAAGCTTCAGAGGTTTTTATCAGGGGCCAGTTTGGACCGGCTGATTCCGCCAAAATATATGGCCCGGCCATATCTGAAGCTATATTATTAAATGCGATTCCTTGTTTTGCTTCTTTTGTTTGACCGTTGCGCATACCTTCAAAGGGAAAACTTACACCTGCCGGGTCATCTGATGCATCAGGCGTTTTGGCGGGAGAGAAAAAATTAGCCATTCTCGGATCGCGGTAACCTTTCAGAATACTTTCCATATCAGCACTCATGCGGAATTCTCCCCATTGGGTAATGGTGGTATAACCATTCCGCCAGTTGTTGCTGGTTTTAATGTAACCATCATCGGCAACTGCTTCCAACACTCCATCAGCCACAGCTTTTTCGGCATTAGTTTTGGCTAAAGTTGAATTGGCATATCTAGCCCTCAGAGCCAGTCTTAAGCGAAGTGTATTGGCAAACTTTAACCACCGGGTTACATTTCCTCCATATACAACATCATTTGTCCCCAAGAAGGAAGTTTTTCCGGTATTGCTTTTTAGAACTGCAATCGCTTCATCCAAGGTTTTGAAAAAGTCTTCATAGATTTTATCCTGAGCATCGAACGGCACGGATTTTTCACCATTCCCAAATTGAGAATAAGGTATAGGTCCCCAATAATCAGTCATACGATGATAGGCAAAAACTCGCCACACCTTAAAAATGGCATTTTCAACATCATATCCATTTTCCTTAGAGAAGTCTTCCACATATTTTATTTGTGGAGCGGCATCACGGTAAAAGTCAACATAAGCTCCGTCTAACCAGCGACCCACAAGAGTGAATTTGTCTGAATCGAAGTTAGGAGCAGTTGTAGCCATATAGTTGGCATAAATGTCAGCAAACAAAGAATGTGCAAGCTGAAATGAGCCCCGATCATTAAACCCAATATGTACAGGCGTATACAACGCTGCAGCTGCTACCAGACCAAATGAACCTTGGTCCAGTTTGTCAACGGTAAGATTTTTGGGATCAGTATTGATATCATCAAAACTGTCCGTACAAGCAGATACCAGGAGTATCGCTGAGGTGAAAATTAATAATAGTTTATTCATACTAGTTAATTTATTAAAATTCAACATTTAAAGAAAGGCCCAGGGAACGAGTCGTGGGCAATGAAAATGCTTCTCGTCCTTCACCATCATTTCCGGTACCAACGGTAATCTCCGGGTCAATATATTTGGCCTTGTTAGAGATAAAAAACAGGTTTCTACCCACCAATGAAATCCTGGCCTTATATTTTGGAATACTATATCCTAAAATTAACTCGCGCAAGCGCACATTGGATGCATCCCTGATGAACGCCTCTCCGGTCGGCGCATTACGCCCCCCCACTTTGTTCCAGAATTTTTCAGAAGAGACTGCGATGGTATTTGCACTTCCATCCTGAGTAACTGCTTCCTCATCAGGGAAAATATCTTTTCCAAAAACCACTCCGCCTTCACGACCTGGGACCGTATAATCCAAGAACCCATCACCTGCTAAAATAGCTTCACTGAAGGCAGTGACAGATCCTCCCTGGCGTATATCAATCAGGAAACTCAAATTCCAGTTTTTATAAGAAAAAGCATTATTGATACCACCGAGCCAATCAGGGTTAAAATTGGCCACGTTCGTATTTATTCCGGCAGTGATCAAAGGAATTCCATCCGCACCTACGATGACCCGACCTTGGGCATCACGCTGAAATCCCCGGGTATAGATGGCTCCAAAAGGTTGCCCTTTTTCGATGATGTAAGAACGAATAAAATCGGTACCTTGATTCAATTGGGTAAGGCCTTCTGCTAAGTCGAGAACCAAGCTGGTGTTCTTGGCAAAATTGAAATTGATGTCCCAGTTAAAATCTGATTTATTAAGCACAGTTGCTCCTAAGACAATCTCAATACCTTTATTTTGAACGTCGGCTCCATTCAGGAACCGAGAGGTAATACCTGATGCAACCGGCGTAGAAACGGCAAATAACTGGTCAAAGGTGTTGGTTTTGTAATAAGTAAAATCAAGTCTGATTTTATTCTCTAAAAACCGTGCATCAAAACCGATTTCAGTACTTTGGGTTGTTTCTGGTCTAAGGTCGGCATTCGGCAAAGTTGGACTTAAGCTAACTGTACCATTAAATACGGACGCCCTTCTGGCCAACTGGTAAGGGTTAGTATCATTACCTACTTCAGCCCAGGATCCTCTTAATTTTAAGAAGGAAATAGCCGTTGGTAATTTCATCAAATCGGTGATTACTGCAGTCAAACCAAAAGAAGGATAAAAATACGAGCGGTTAGCCGCCGGCAAAGTAGAACTCCAGTCATTACGGCCTGAAAACTCTAGGAAAATGCTATTAAAAAAGCCCAAAGAACCAAAACCATAGACTGAATGTACATCTTTCTCACTGTAACTTTCTGACGGTCTGGGATCAGCGGTGTTACCGAGAGCAAATAAGTTCTCAATATTAAAATTTACTCCGGATCCATTTACCTGGTCAAATTTGGTCTTCCGAATATTACCTCCGGCATTCAGATCCAAAGAAATGTTATCGGTAATATTTTTATTAAAATTGAGTAAAACGTCAGAGTTCCACTCATATCCAAAGTTAAAGGTCTTTGAATAAGAACCACCCTGAGCCACGGTGTATGAGTCGGTCTTTCTGGTAAAATCAGTAAACTGATTGACCCGGTCTAAAGCAGAACGTCCCAAAATAGACAACCCTTTGGCAATTTCATATCTCAAGGATACTAAGCCGGTAACCCTTTCCCGAAGACTTGGCTGCAGGATATTGTTAATGGTCCAGTACGGATTGCCACCGCCATTAAATCTAGGCAACCAGTAATGTTGCCGGTTTTGGCCTGAAGCATTAATAAACTCATAATGTTCAATATCCTCCGTACGAATATTCCGAGGTAGGATGTAAAGGTAACGCAGGGGATTATCGTACCCTTCGCCTTGGCTTAAGATATTGGAAAACTCATCACGGATATAATTGACTTTCATATCACTGGTGAGCTTTGGTAATAACTTTGAGGTTACTCTTAAACCTAAGTTATGACTACCTAATTTATTCTTTGGAATTATACCACCGGCATCGGTATAGGTATAAGACATGTAAGTATTCGTTTTATCATTTTTAATATTTACCCCCAGGTTAGTGGCTAACGTGTGCCCAGTCTGGAAAAAATCTTTGATATTATCCGGTTGGCCTTCCAGAGCATAGGTCTGACCAAATAGAGAATAATTTGGATCATTCGACCAATGCGCTACCGATTGCCCAGTCATTTTAGGCCCCCAGGATGTGGTTGCTGCAGCGGCATAATTGCCCGCTGATCCTTGACCATATTCATTTTGAAACTCTAATAAATGAATCGGGGATTCAGCTTGGAAAGTAAGGTTTAAGCTGGTGGTAACACCATTACGTGCCCCTTTTCCTGATTTCGTAGTTATGATAATCGCTCCGTTATTGGCCCGGCTACCATATAATGCTGCGGCATTAGCCCCTTTGAGAACGGAGATGTCTTCTATGTCATCCGGACTGATGTTACGGATATCTCCATTCATCACGATCCCGTCGACAATATAAAGAGGTTGGCTACTACCACTAATTGAACGATTGCCTCTCAGTAAAACTTTTGAGCCGCCACCAACACCTTCACCAGACGTAGTAACAGAAATACCTGCCACTTTACCAGAAAGTGAATTAAGTACATTGGTAGACCTGGCTTGCTGCAATTCCTTGGTACTAACACCTTGTGCGGCATAAGACAGAGCCTTTTTTTGTCTGGAAATACCTAAGGCAGTAACCACCACCTCTTCCAAATCAGAACCAAGTGACATAGCTAAATTAAGAGGAGATTGTCCAATGTAAGCAATCCTTTGAGTCGAGTATCCAACAAAAGAAAAAACCAGCGTAGCCGGTGATTTACCCAACGCCAAAGAATAAGATCCATCTGCATCCGACACAGTACCATTGGTGGTACCCTCTTCTAACACGGTTACCCCGATTAAAGGGTCTCCTGTCGCTTCATCAGTAATGACACCGGACACCGTTTGGGCGGTAGCCGTCCATCCCGACAGTACTAAAAGGAATAGCCACATCAATCGACCGGCTATTCGGTGTGTAAAACTAATCAACTTCATATCCACTATTTAAATGTTTAAAATATGTAATGCTTTAACAACGTTAACTCTCCCTGACTCGTGAATGAAAGTTCAAGATTATTATTAATATATTTCATTCTGGAGCTTAGGAGTAATGAACTTTTGGACTATAAAAATCCCGTTTCATCTCTTTTTTGTGAAAAGACGAAACAACTAATCCGTTTTTTAATCCTTGAGATTTGTCACCGTATGTCTGGGCTCCTACCCATAAACACACCTGGACGCAACAAATATATTAAACAGCTTAATTTTTTATTAGTTAATTATTAACTTTTTATTAAAAAAAATGGCTATCAGTCATTAACAACCTAGATTATTAGGCCATTGCCCTGATTTTCTGCAAATTATTTGTGTCTTACCATCTCCTTATTGACCATTGATCATCAACTTTGTCCTGTACACCTGGCCCCGGCTGGATACCCTTAAGATGTACATTCCCGGTGATAAAGCTGGCAGAGACCATGTAAGACCCTCGGGTTTAACCAATAAATAACGTCGGCCGGACAAATCAATGAGTTCGCCTTCGGTTATGGTGTTTGCCGGCGTATTCCAAACTAAATTAAGGACTCTTCCAGCAGGATTAGGGTATACCTGCAAGGGTTGATCGTCTTGTGCTGAAATGGCAGTAGTGCTAAACCTTAAACAAACCGTGGTATCTATACACCCGCCTTTTTGAATGACGGCAGCAAAAGTCCCCTCCGCAAGTGGTAAAAAAGTCCGCGCATTCGCTCCGGTTATCGGCATAAAACCGCGGGCACAATCCAGCCAGGAGAACGCGACTCCGGAACCTGCTGCTTCTCCGACCTGCAATCCCTGATCGGTATGGCTAATGGACGTGTCAATGGTTGTCACTGATAATGTTAATACCACCAGTGAATCGCAACCTGAACTTGTATTCAGGGTGATGTCATAAATGCCACTCCGGTTCAAGGACAAATTTCCAAAGGTGTAACGCTCATCCTGACAAATGGAAGCAGATAACTCGGTTATTTTATTTTGACCAATGATCACATTAAAGGTATCCCTGGCCTGGCAAGCTGTAGTTCCGGTCGTATAAATAACTGAGTAGCTCCCGGGAACACTCGCTGAGACATCGATTATTCCGGTTTGTCCCTGAATGACCAATCCATTTCCGGCATTAAAACTACCTCCAGTGGTGCCGTTAATGGTGGGAACCGGATCAGCGTCATCCGGGCAATAATTGACCATAGGATACGCAAGCTCAGCGGTAGCCGATGCAGTAATTGTCAGCGGGGTTGTACTGGTATCCGGGCAAGTCGAGCCCGTAGTGATGTAGCGTATGGTGTACGTTCTACCGGCCGTGCTGGCCGAAAGATCAATGAGTCCGCTTTGACTGTTGAGATTTAAACCAGCCGGTGTAGCTGAAAACAGGCCTCCGGTCTTGCCAACGATGGTAGGCCGTGGATCAGCATCCGCCGCACAATATTGTGCCTGCGGATAGGTGATAGTGGCATCATCTTTAACCGTCACGGTAACGGCTAGGGTGTTGCATGTACCGGGGGTTACACATCCCCCTTCGGCACGTACAAAGTACGTCGTAGTAACTGTCGGAGTTGCCACGAAAGAACCGTTGGCCGCGGCAGATAACTTGGTACCTCCGCAACTGCCGGAATACAATTGCCAGGTGGTAGCTCCTCCTAACGCACCAGTGACCGATAAGGTGGTCTGTTCACCAACACATAGGGTATTGTCCCCAGCCGTAAAGGCCGTAATACTGGGACTGGCACAGGCGGAAGCAGTATAGGTGACGCTTAACTTAGGCCGATTAGCAGCTGTAGCGTGCTCGCGGCTGGCAAAACGTTTAGCCGTGCGGTCCGTGGATTCATTGCCGATGATTATCCATCCAAAGTTGGTAGCCGGGTTATTTAACCAGGCTTGAGCATCGGCCACCATCTGGGCAGAAGTCCAGTTATAATTTCCATTACCTCCCACGCTGACTGTGGCGCTGGCCGCAACTTTAAAATCGCCCCCGGCAGTACTCCAGGTGGCACTATTAAAAAAACGGTGAATCCAGGTGGCGTCATTGGTGGAAGCCGCTGCGCCACCCCCTTCCTGGCCATTGGCATTGGAGGTGCCTTCACCCCAATCTGCAGACACGGTATGAACACTCACATTCTGATTCCCTGTTACTGTGCGATCCATACGCAGAGTAAACGTTACCGCTGTAATGGTGGCCCCGGCAGGAATGCTGCTTAAATCAAATTTGACCAAGGCCCGCCGTTTAGCGTTGTTATTCGTCGTTCCGGTAAACAACTCTGTGCCTGCGCCATTGCTGGTCGATCCGCTGGCACTTTCAAAGAGGGTGTTATCCTTCATCGCTTCCAAAGTCACTGTGGTTTGACTTTCCGCAAGACTAATATATAATAGACCTAAAGACAGCAACAGCAGCTTTCTCATATAACAGTAATTAATAATTTAAAAATAAATTTAATGTTACCCCTCGGTTGTTGCAGCTTATAGATCCTTTCCTGAAGGATTTCAAATATACAACATTCAACTTTTTTTTTTCAACCTTTTTTGAGCGTGGTGGTCAGCATCAAAGCTCTGTGGTTTTTTTGCTATTGATATTTCTATCCTCTCCTGGTTATTTTTTCGAACCGATTGTGTGTCATCCAGCCGCTGGATACAACTGAAGCAGGTGAAGGTCTTTCTTCAGTTGGTGGGACGTAAAAAATTGTACAGCGGCCATGCCGATGGCCTTAGCACCTGCCACATTAGCCGGGTTGTCGTCAATAAAAAGACTTTGGCTCGCCTCGATATTATTTCTGTGCAGCAACAGCTGATAAATCTCGGCGTACGGTTTTAACAACTTTTCCCGACCCGATACCACCACATCTTCAAACCAATGCAGAAAAGGATAAAGACCTTGTGCTATGGGATATGTTTGGGCTGACCAGTTGGTGATGGCGAATAAACGATAATCCTGGTGTTGTCGGTAATAATCCAGAATTTCAACAGACTCGTCCAGGCTCCCCTTTAACATCTCCGGCCAACGGTGATAATAAGCCAGGATGTGCTCCTCATATTGAGGCCATTCGCTAGCCCGTTGTGCGCAGGCTTCGGCAAAATCCCGGCCGCCATCCAGCTGCTCATTCCAATGCCCATGACACACTTCCCGCAGAAAAAACTCCATTTCCCCGGCATTCTCAAATAGTTTGCGGTATAAATATCGCGGGTTCCAATCAATAAGAACACCACCCAAATCGAACACAATATTCCGTATCTCAGCCACCGTATTTATTTTTTGCGCCCAAAAATAATGGATAAAACCATTATGCTATGGTCCGGTAGAAAAACCACCCAGCCCGATCCATCTTTTCCAATAGGTCCAAATATTTTACTCTGACCTTGCACAAACCTGGCGTCCCCGCACGCTTAAGAGTATTTTCCGGTGTAATTTTGTACCATGAAAATTAAACAAAATACCCTAACCATCAATGCTTACCACCTTTCGGAAAGCATATTACTGAAGAATTTTCGCCAGGAGTTTAAGGGTAAATTACTCGGTGAATCAAGTTCGGAATTATTTTACCAATTCGAAGGAGGGCACCTGCTGATCTTTAATTACGGCGTTGCTGTTTTTGCAGAATTAGATCCAATTGCCCGTACCAATTTTATCCGGTTATTAACCCCCTACCTGGTCCAGCCTCATCAGGGACCCCAGATTCACGAGGATTTTACAATCATTCAAGATGCAAATCTCTCCAAACCGTCTTCCACCTATAATGAGTTGGCTGTTCCGAATATCAACAGCGACTTGTTACGGGTTTCCATGTTGCAGGTGGCCCAATCCGCAGCTCTGGACTATTATTTGGTGGAAGCACAAAAACTGTTTGATGAAACGTCCGGTTTGGCACAGGAATTAGAGCGCACCGGAAACATTCGTTTTTCCCGCCGGGCTTTACTCAAATTTATCGGCCGGGCTATCAATACCAAAAATCGCATTTTTGACGATCTATACATTTTTGATGCTTCTCCGGTGGTATGGGAGGACGAACTTTTGGGTCAGGTGAACGATGGTTTGTACCGCATTTTTGATATCCATAACCGTTACCGGGAAATCGAATATATGTTAAAAATTATTGAAGAAAATCTGCATCTTTTCATCGAATTGATTGATGTGCGCAAAAGCCACCGGTTAGAATGGATCGTAATTATCCTCATCTTATTTGAAGTCATTCACCTGATCATTCAAAGTTTTCATTAAATAACTGGAGTACATACAAGGTTCAATTTATTTCGTGCAATAAAATAGGTTAATTTTTTCTCGCAATGTCCGCGAAGTCCGCAGAGTATTTCCTGTATTACCTGATCTTTTTCTCGCAAAACCCGCGAAGTCCGCAGAGTTACCTGAACTTTTTCTCGCAATGTCCGCGAATTCCGCAAAGTATTTCCTGTATTACCTGATCTTTTTCTCGCAAAGCCCGCGAAGTCCGCAGAGTTACCTGAACTTTTTCTCGCAATGTCCGCGAATTCCGCAAAGTATTTCCTGTATTACCTGATCTTTTTCTCGCAAAGCCTGCGAAGTTTGCAGAGTTGCCTGAACTTTTTCTCGCAAAGCCCGCGAAGTCCGCAGAGTTTTTCCTGTATTACTGATCTTTTTCTCGCAAAGCCCGCGAAGTCCGCAGAGTTACCTGAACTTTTTCTCGCAAAGCCCGCGAAGTCCGCAGAGTATTTCCTGTATTACCTGATCTTTTTCTCGCAATGTCCGCGAAGTCCGCAGAGTTACCTGAACTTTTTCTCGCAAAGTCCGCGAAGTCCGCAGAGTATTTCCTGTATTACCTGATCTTTTTCTCGCAATGTCCGCGAAGTCCGCAGAGTTGCCTGAACTTTTTCTCGCAATGTCCGCGAAGTCCGCAAAGTCTTTCTTGTATTACCTGATCTTTTTCTCGCAAAACCCGCGAAGTCCGCAGAGTCTTTTTAAGCTCAAGCTGTAAAAAAAACAAGCCCGAATTTGTCGAAACAAATCCAGGCTCCTAGACTAAGGTCTCAAAATAAGAAAACTACATCTTCGGCAGGCAGTAAGGATAAAAACAGCAGTTAGAAAATCCGTGCAGTAAAAGCCTGCATGTCACGTAAAGATAAAAAATAATATGATTGGGTGTAGCCGGAACAAGGCAAAAAATCTTATAAATCAACACATTATATATTTTAATAATACAAAAATAGCTTAATTTATAGCGTCTTAGACCACCTTTACCGAGAATGTTATATTTTTAACCATCACTCATTTTATGCCAGAACCTTATGCGCATTGCCATCACCGGACCGGAAAGCAGCGGTAAAACCACTTTAGCTAAAGAACTGGCGCACCAGTTGGGCACCCGCGCAGTGCCTGAATTTGCCCGCTTCCATTTGACCAAATACGGGCCGGAGTACTCTTCCGCGGATTTACTTTATTTCGCCCAGGCTCAGCTGGCCCTGGAGAAAACTTATATGCGACGTTATCCCCAGGTTCTCATCACGGATACGGATTTATTGGTGCTCAAAATCTGGCATGAGGAAAAATTTGGTCCTTGCCCTCCTGTTTTGGATCAGCTTTACCGCCAGACCCGTTATGATCTGATCCTCCTGTGTACCCCTGACCTGGAGTGGCGCCCCGATCCTTTAAGAGAAAATCCCTCCGATCGCGACCGCTTATATACCTTATATGCTGAAGAAAGTATCAAGCGGGGTCTTCCCTTTGAACTCATTTCCGGGACTGACCGACTGGACCTGGCTTGGCGTATCCTGCGTAAGACTTTTGTGATGTAAAATCCTGGAAGGATTATTGCTTAATGCAACAATTTAGGTTGCTTTTAAATTGATTTTATATTTACCATTTATCCCATAGCCGAAGGGCCGAATCGACAAAGTGAGAGAGATAGTTTGCTTGTGAGTGGTAAAATTATAAATAAACATTATCCAAAATAGATTGGTTAGCCAAACTTGTTTGGTTTCTCGCCGAGATACCAAAGTCCGCAAAGTCTAATATATTTATCAGGGCAAACAACCAGCACCGAGACCTAACAAATATACAATTTATTTTTTCTCGCCGAGATCGCAAAGTCCGCAAAGTCTTTTATATTTATCAGGGACAATCAAGCAGCACCGAGACCTAACAAATATACAATTTATTTTTTCTCGCCGAGATCGCAAAGTCCGCAGAGCTTTTCTGTATTTAGCTGTGGAAAAATGTCAAAATAACTGTCGCGGAAAAACAATATTATCCAACCAAAATATTGGCTAAAAAGTCAACATTTTATTGATAATGTACTAATTATTCCTAATTCATAATTCCTCATTCCTAATTTCTAAGCCGAACAAGCCGGAACCATGAGGCTGCAAAAAATAAATAATGTCATTTCGACTGAGTCGACCGATAATTTTATTAGAATCGTATCCTTCATCATATACTCAATTAAAATAAATAAACTATTTATGACGAATGGAGAAATCTATTAAACGTAAGTTAGATGTCTCTGGCTACGGTCGACATGACACTAAATATTTTATCATTTTTGGTCAACATTTTATATATAAAGTACTAATTATTCCTAATTTCTCATTCCTCATTCCTAAGCCGAACAAGCCGGAACCATGA
>JAYRWN010000436.1:0-2233 GCA_041917975.1 Saprospiraceae bacterium
CGTCCTCTGCCATGATCGGTGCTTTAAGCACCACCCCCTTCAATTTTAATCTCCTTAGCCATAAAAAGCCAGGGCAAGAAATCAAGGTCGCCGTGATGGGTGTGGCCAGCCGGGGGAAAGCATTGGCCAACGCATTTGCCGCCGCCAAAGACTGTGAGGTGACCTACATCTGTGAGGTCGATAGCCGCTATGTGGCAGGGGCTCTGGAGGTGGTAAAACCTTACCAAACCAACGTGCCGAAGGTGGAAAAGGACCTGCGCAAAGTCCTGGAGGATAAAGAGGTGGATGTCCTGGCGATAGCAGCTCCCGATCATTGGCATGCTCCCGCAGCGATCATGGCCTTACAGGCCGGCAAACACGTTTATGTGGAAAAACCGTGCAGTCATAACCCTCAGGAGGGCGAATGGCTGGTGCAAGCGGCCCAAAAATATGGCGGTAAAGTACAAATGGGTAACCAACGCCGGTCCTGGTCGCAGGTGCAAGCGTGCCTTCAGGATATTCACGCCGGCCTCATTGGCCGGGTGTATTATGCTAACGCCTGGTACGTGAACAACCGGCAGCCCATAGGACGAGGAAAAAATATGCCTGTCCCACAGGAGTTGGATTTTGATTTATGGCAAGGCCCGGCGCCGCGTAAACCTTATCAGGATAATGTTCACCCCTATAACTGGCATTGGTTTTGGCATTGGGGTACCGGCGAATCCTTAAATAATGGCACCCATTTTCTGGATCTGATGCGCTGGGGCTTACAAGTAGACTATCCGTCCCTGGTCGTTTCCACCGGGGGACGTTACCATTATCAGGATGACTGGGAAACCCCGGACACGCAGATGATCTCCCTCGACTTTCCCGGTGGGAAAACGATGACCTGGGAAAGCCGCAGTTGCAACACCATGCCCATCCATGAGGATAGTGCCGGGATCACCTTTTACGGGGATGGCGGCTCAATCGTATTGGGTAGCGGCAACGCTTACACGGTCTATGATAATGACCGCCGGCCCAAAGAAATAAAAAAAGTGACCGAAGCGATGTCCAAAGAAGCTAACCCGGACGCTCAAAACACTTATGGCCCGGGATTAAAATACGACATCGGCCATATCGAAAACTTTCTGGCATCCATCCGTGACGGTGTACCGTTGAATAGCGAAATCACGGGCGGCCAAAAGAGTGTCCTCCTTTGTCAGTTAGGCAATATCGCTTACCGCACAAAAAGCGCTTTGCATATTGATTCGTCTAACGGGCATATCCTGAATAATACGGAAGCCCAGCAGTACTGGGGACGGGACTATGCACCCGGATGGAAGCCAAAAATCTAAATGGTTTTAGCCAGCTAATTAAACACAGAGCAAACGTTCCTTGACCTGTTCGACGGCGATACTGGCTACACCTTCCTTGCCCCCAGCCGTATATACGGCTATTACATCCAGACTGCATGGGCTTTCAATGACTAAAAATCCTTCAAAGCCATGAATCAGTCTAAGTTCAAATTTTTTTATTTTGTCACAGGTCACTCGTACCACCCCATCACCGACTAACCCGTCAGTAATCCACGCAGAAATTAACTCATTGGAAGCCGCTAATTTCATGCGGATCTTAAATTTTGTGTCGTGGGGATTGTGAATGTTCACACAGGTTTGGTAATTTCCAGGTAATACAGCATCCGAAGTTTGGGACGTGCCGGGGATGTGCGACGCACAGATAAATTTGGCGGCATATTGAAAACAATAATGCTCACCGCGATTTGAAGAGGCCATGATAATAGTTTTAAGTGATGAAATGATTATTTATCAGCAATAAGTGTAGATAAATGATGATTTGTTCCACCTAAAGCAGAACAAGTCCAAAGCCAAGAGGGAATTAAGCTGCGATCCCGCCGTTTTGTCTTTTAATGTTAAGATCTTTCTTTTTATGACCCTGAAGGGGTCAGATAGCTATAGAAAAAATTGCTACCAAAACAATCCGACCCCGAGGGGGTCGTATGGGACTGGGTGCTTGCACACAGCTATAAATATTGAACCCCTTCAGGGTTCTTTTAAAAAATGTCACTTCAATTAATTTTTCGGAATTTTATTAGAATTCAGCACTTCAATAATTATAAAATTAAAACCAGTATAAAATATTTATACGAATGGAGATTGTACATCCGTAAAATTGAATAAGGTCTTTCTTTTTATGACCCTGAAGGGGTCAGATATCTATAGAAAAAAATGCTACCAAAACAATTCGACCCCGA
>JAYRWN010000437.1:0-12377 GCA_041917975.1 Saprospiraceae bacterium
CTTTTTACCGCAGAAGCAACTGAAGATTTTCACTTACAAAATGCCAGTCCTGCTCTGGGTAAGGGATTAAAAGCCCACTCACCTTTGAAAGACTTTGAGGGCAACCTTTTCTCGGACCCACCTTCTATCGGCGCCATTGAGGGTTCAATACGTACAACCACCTCCTTGGATGATGGGTATTCTGAATCTATTTCTGCTTACCCCAATCCATTTCGTAGTGGAATAACTATTCAACCGCCACCTGATCACTACCGAATAAAGCTAATTAATCTCCAAGGCCAAGAAATCTTCATTAGAAATTATTATCCTTTACCGGGACGACTCGATTTGTCTCACATTAATTCAGGTATATATTGGGTGGAGCTATTTGGATACAACAGCAAGGTTCACTTAGAACCCATCTTAATTCAAAAATTATGATAATTTAAAAATATTTAAATAAATAATTCTCTTTCGATCGATAAAAACAGGTATTCAGTATTTCAACTTTAGTAATTTTGAGTTAATAATTTAATTACTGATTTGGCTAGTGAGACGATTTCGCGGGTAAGCATACAAGTATCAGGACGTGTACAAGGTGTTTGGTATCGGGCTTCAGCTTTAGAGCGAGCGAGAGATCTGAATTTAGTAGGTTTTGTTTGTAATAAATCCGATGGAACCGTTTACATCGAAGCACAAGGTCCTAGTATCCCGCTGGTTCAATTTATGGATTGGTGTAAACAAGGGCCACCAGCAGCTCGGGTAGATCGAATTGAGGTCAATGATTTACCAGTTAATCCCTTCGAAACTTTTTTTGTCATTAAAAGATAAGTATCCATGTCCAACTATGTACCCTTATTTCTCGCTACCATTTTTTATTTTTTTTTGCATAGTTGGTTAGCTTCTCCGGGGTTCAAGTCCAAGCTAATACCTCCGCTCAGACCGCTAACATTTCGGTTAATCTATAATTTTGTAGCCCTTATTTTACTCGCACTTTTATTGTTGTTGTATAAGTATACCCCGGGAGAAAAGATATTCGATAGTCAATGGTTAACTTGGATAGGATTTATCTTGATGGCGGTTTCCATAGCACTGATGTACCTGGCATTCCGCGGATATTCTTTGGGAGAATTTTTAGGAACACATGGTGAGTACTCCTCCGGTTTAAATACGTCTTCTCTCAATGCATATGTACGCCATCCGCTTTATTTTGCCACCATCATTCTTTTATTAGGATGGCTACTTTGGTTACCTTACTTCAAAACTTTAGGAGTGGTAATTATTGCATTTATTTATATTCTCCTTGGTGCTAAAATTGAGGAAAATAAATTAGAAAAACTTTATGGCCAAGATTATAAAAACTATCAAAAAAAAGTTCCCTTTCTTTGGCCTAAAATAGTCATTAAGCCCAGGGATCATTGACCACGAATAACCCATTTACATTTTAATAACTTTACTTGATCCGCTACCGATGGAAATAATTGACCGTATGGCTACATCTGACGAAACACCTTCTAAAAGAGTCACTCGTTCAGCAGGTAAATGGAATATAAATCCATTGGTCGGATTTGGCGCTGTAGGAACAAAAACAGTATATGCACCTTTGGGGTGTTCGTCTGTAATAAATCCGGTTTGTAAAACCCCGGTATTAAATACATCCACTTGAACAACTTTTGAAAAAGGCAACTTTTTAGCTCCTGTAAATTGTTGAACAGTTTCTTTAATGATGGAGTACATGGGCAATTTGCCTAGCCATTCGTTCTCAATACTATGCCAGATGGTTTTACCTAACCTGGTGCGCACAAACAGACCCATAAAAAAACAAAAAATAATCACTAAAGCAAATGCCAAAAGGTATACTAAGGATTGGTTTAATTCTGCTCCCAAATTAATTAACCTGGCTACTGGAGAAATCAGATTAATTGTAAAATTTATAAGTATATTGATGATTACAATAAATATGGTTGCCGGCAAAATAACCACCACACCACCGATCAAAGTTGTTTTAAGAAATTTTTTTATTTTATTAAACATGCGTCATGATTTAAGTTGAGATATAATTGGAAATATTTGCTAAGCCATTCATCTCTGTGCTAGTTACGGACAGGTATGGTCTTCTTTGCTTCCAGTCGTCTAATTACGATCAATGATCCCAAAGCAATAATTAAAAATAGTGCCGAAGGGTAGACGATAGTGAGGTAAGGCCGTCGTCCTAACACAAAAGCGCCTAAAAGCGGGCCAATTGATTGCCCTAACCAATTAGTCACCGTGCCCAAGGCCAGAGTGCGTCCCGAACGATCTAATCGTGCAAACAGATTTAAAAAATTAGGCAGGGATATATTAAATCCAAACCCAAATAGCGCAACCGCAATTAAAAACACCCCAAACCCTTCTCCCGCTGTAAGTAAGATCAAATTGCTCAACAACATGATCGAAAGACCTAATATGACCTGGTGTTCGGACCACATACGTAAACTGAGCTTAGGAACTAAATACCCTGCTATTAACCCCGTTCCAATGCTTGAACTGATCGCTAGCCCATTCAAAAAAGCCTCAATATTGTTTTCATTACCAATCCGCTCCATAAAACTGTACAACGAGGAATTACCTGCTTGGAAAGTCACAAAGCCAATAAACAGCATTCCAAGAATAAGGGTGAAATTCAACTGCCCCTCGGGCTGAGGCGAATCGGTTGCAACCGCTTCACTCCAGGACAATCGCCAGGCTATAACCCAAGCCAACCCTGCTAAAACAGTTAAAACGGTCCATCCTGCTACTACACCACCTTCATGGATAATAAAGGGAAAAAGGACTAAAAGAACCGCGCTATAAAACGAATAAACTACGATATAATTAGCATAGCCATGAGCCGGCTGAGGTAACTTGGCAAACCATGCTAAGGTAGAGACATAGGCCATACCGCCAAAAAAACCGGCTAAAAGTCGTACAAAGGTTAAAGGTCCGGGTAAACTTATAAAAATAGAAATAAAATGTAATACAAACAGTCCGCTCAGTCCGGTCAGGATTAAAAGCCTTAAAGGAAATCGGGCTAAAAGAAAAAACATAGCCACTCCGCATAAACATACGCCCAACGTATCGGCAGAGGCAAATAACCCCAAGGATTGACGGGAAAATCCGTAATGCTCTTCCAATCCACCTACCATCATAGGTAAAACTGTGATCAGATTAATCCCTGATGTAACAATAAAGGAAACAGCGGAAAGTCGCCAAAAAGAAGGGTTAGCCATCGACATAGATGTCAAAGAAATCAGCTCGAAATATTATTGTTCTGATAATTAGAATTGAATAATAGGTTATTTTTCCGTGTTCCCATCATCCAAACCCACGAATTTGTAATCCTTTTTGGTAAGAGTCAGTGCCAGGTTTTTGTCTACAGCTATTACGGACCAGATTACAGGTTGTTCTTTATTGTCCTTGGCTGTATATTTTGATTCCAGGACCAGCCCTTGGATTTTCTGCCATTCCGCCATGTGTGGTTGACCCGAAAATCTTTGCGCATGTCGATAAAACCCTTCTTGCCATAGATTGGACAATTCAGTGGTCGCATACCATTCAAAACTGTTTTCTTCACTTTCTCCCACAAACAATTTACAGGAATAACCAGCAATTGTTTTGGTTTTGTTGGTAGGTTTTATTTTAATCGCCATCATGGCGCTGTCACCATAATGGGTGGCAATAGTGAGGAACCCCGGCATGGCTTGTCCGGTTTTCTCGCCTTTCTTATTTTCACTAAACATAACCACAACATCCTTTTCCAGATCAAAAACCAGATAACTAGTCTGCTGTTTCTCCTCCTGCCGGATGGCAAAGATCGGTTTTTCAGTATTAAGCAGATAGGCAGAAGTAGTCACTCTATCTCCCTCCCGAACCTCAGTATCCATGCGGACCTGAAAGGAGTAATTATCTGCTACCTGACTGGCATCATTCATTCCGGCCAAAATTTCCCTGTACCTGACTTGGACTTGTTCGGTAGTGACTTTTTCTCCGCGATTCACCCGGTCAATACTATCCTGTATAGCTTGCTCCCTGGCGATATCACTTAGATAATTATCAATTTGTCTCTCCAGATATCTGGTCAGTTGGTCGGCGATAATTTCGGCCGCCTTATCTTCCAATCTTTGTTGAGTTTTATTGATAGCTCGATTTAAGACACGATCCAAGATCTGGGCATGACCAGGATGGCCAATTATAAAAAACAAACCGGTTAATCCCCAAAATAATAACTTCTTCATAGTTAGGTTTTTAGGTCAAAATAATAATTATCTCCCTCAAGTAACAACATATTTAGGTAAAGGGATGGCTAAATGCCCTTTTTTGATGAGATATTTTTTTAATTTTGCCGGCAAAAATAAAGGTCCCGTAGCTCAACGGATAGAGCATCTGCCTTCTAAGCAGAGGGTTCCAGGTTCGAGTCCTGGCGGGATCACTTCTTTTCTTGATTCATAAGGGCTGATTAATTTTTCAAGAATGTTTTTAGGTTTTGGGTTGTGGGCTGATACTGGTCCAGCCACCATCGATGACCAGACTTTGTCCGGTTATGTGACGGGATTGGGATGATACTAAAAATAACGCAGCGGTGGCAATATCCTGGACATCTGCCGGTCGACCCAATGGCGTGAGTTTGCTCCACTCCTCGTTAAAATCAGGCATTGCCAACGTCCGCTCCGTCAGCGTAGCCCCCGGAGCGATACAATTAATATTTATTTTATAAGGAGAGAGTTCCAGGACCAAATTTTTAGCTAACATTTCCAATCCAGCCTTGGTCGAAGCATAAGCGGCTAAATTTTTATGTGCCTGATGCCCTACCGCTGAAGATAAAAACAAAATACTTCCTCCCTGAGGTTGTTGACGCATTTGCAGAGAGGCTTGTTGGGCTAAGAAAAAACTCCCACCTAAATTTACGCGTAACACTTCGAAAAAACTTTTAGCTGAATAACTAAAAAAATCACCAAACAAGGTCACTCCCGCATTAGCAATTGCAATATCAACCTGACCAAAATGCTGCACAGAATTAGCGATGAGTTCACTTAAAAATTGAACATCACCCGCATCACCAGGTTGTCCTAGACAGTTTATCCCTTGATTTGAAAGGTGAGTAACCGCAACTTGGCATATCTTAGGATCAACATCATTTAAGACCACCTTCGCTCCTGCCAGTCCCAACTGCTGAGCAATCTCAAACCCGATGCCCAATCCAGCACCGGTGATCACGACAACTTTCCCCTGAAAACTCATAACATTATTTATAAAGGAGAAAATTAAAGAATTATTCAATACCCGTTGACCGCAATTTCAGATCATAACCTTCGACAGGCTAGTCCACAACATCCTCCAAATTGTTTTATTCGCTGGTGATACCATTCGTCTTGGTGGCTCAACCATTTTTCATCACTTTAGTTGTCCCGACACCAACAGTGTGCATAATGGAGTTAGCCTGGCCTGCTTGTATGGATGGACCGAATACCTGATCCACTTAAAAAGTAAGACAAGTATTTTTACATAATTTCAAGGCGTTAAGCTGCCGGCTGTGCAAATTTTCGGCTGGTGATGGTGGTGGCTTTATAAGCTAAATTCACCACAATAATGGTCAAATCTTTATTAAACTTACGGGACCCGTATATTGTATTAACTTATCACATCCACTTGCTGAACTCTGACCATTTTTTTCTTTTGGTGGGCGTAGGAGTGTGGTCGGTTATTCCAATATAAAATAATCCCAAACACTTTTCATTGCCGGACAAAGGCAAAAATTCAGCTGCTGCAGAGAGAAAAAAACCAGGTGTACTCCAGTACGAACCCAATCCTAATTCGGTACACAATAACCACATATTTTGAACAGATGCAGATACAGCGGCTATTTCTTCCCATTCCGGCAAACCCTCACCAGGGACCATACCTATGACTATCACACAAGCCGCTAGTACTGGTCGATTTAAAAATCTTTGATATTTTATTTCCGAGAAATCTTCCGGGGAAGTCGCTTTGAAGGCCTCAGCCATATGAGAGCCTAATTTTTGACGGGCTGTTTTATCCAGGTACACGTAGTATCTCCAGGGCTGAGACAACTTATGACTTGGGGCCCAGGAAGCGGCTTCCAAAAGTAATTCTACTGTTTTTTGGTCCAAGGTCTGATCCGGTTGATAGCTTTCCGGATATACTGCTCTGCGTCTTTTAATTAACTGCAAAAGGTGCATGAAGAGTTATGTTTTTGGTGTTTTTCGAGGTAATTTATTATCGCGCTGGGCAGTCTGCCAAACAAAAGCGGCGATGATCGTGGCGGCTTGTTTAAGGTCAGCTTCTACTAAATGATCATAATTATCCATATTGGAATGGTGAGTCCTAGTGCTGTATGCTACAGGATCTTGAATAAACTGGAACCCAGGAATATTCAAGCGGTCAAATGACAAATGGTCAGTTCCACCTGTGTTTGAAAGAGTTAGAGTAGTGGCATCCATATCTTTAAAGGGTTCTAACCACTTGCGAAACAAGGGTTCAACTAAAGCATTACCTTGCATATACACTCCCCGGATTTTACCAGTGCCGTTATCCAGGTTATAATAAGCACTAATTTTCTCACCAGCATCATTAGGACGGGTCACATTACCATCTTTATCTTTTTCGGCAAAGTGTTCGTTACAATAAGCTCTTGACCCCAATAAACCTTGTTCTTCTCCTGTCCATAAAGCCAGACGTAGAGTTCTTCTCGGCTTTATCCCGCTTTCGCTTATGGTTTTAGCCAATATTCGGGCAGCTTCCATCATGACAGCGCTTCCGGCTGCATTATCGGTGGCACCGGTTGCTGCATGCCACGAATCAAAGTGAGCCCCAAACATAACCACCTCTTCAGCCAGGTCCGTACCGGGAATTTCGGCAATGATATTGTGTTCCATACCATCAGCATTGGTGTAACGACTTTTTAAATCCATCGACATGCGCACTTTTTGGCCATTTTGTAACATCCGGATCACACGATTATAATGTTCTACACTCATGGTCATTTGAGGAAGAATTTCAGCCCCTTTATCATAAGCACGTCCAGTTTTGGACCGGGCGCCTGATACGAATACCACACCTAAATCTCCTTTATAACTGCGATCAATAATGGCCAGAGGTTGCTCTTCATACAAAAAGCTCCATAATTTACTGGTCATTCCTTGTAAGTTGCCTCCGAAATTGCGAAAAACATTATGGCTTGGTTCTGGCGCATTGGCTAAATCCAATAATTCTTCCGCATCCATTCTATCCGCCGGAGCCTCAAACCATTCGTTGACTTGTCGAACAGTGTCTATCAATACAAATTTTCCTTTAAGTTTTCCTTTATATTTATCTAGGTCTGCTTCTTCATTTACATCCAAAAATACTGCCTCACCCTCCGCCGGTCCGGGTAGAGAAGGAGACCATGCCTTGGGATACGCCAACACAGTAAAATAACCAGGCTCTGTAACGTGGACCGAAAAATGCTGGAGCTCCCAGCCTTGTCCAAAAGGCCCCCATGCTTCCGTATGTACATTTTGCAGACCCCAGCTTTTTAAGGTTTGTTGCGCCCAGTCAGTGGCTTTATCCAACAGTGGCGACCCGGTAAGGCGTGGTCCGTATATGTTAGTCATCCATCCTGCTAAGTCCATCACTTCACTCTTTTCGACCCCGTATCTTTTAATAATGGACAAGGTCTTTTCATCCAGAGACTCCTGGCCAAATAATAAACCTGAAACAAGGAGGAAAAGAATGCTTAAAGAGATAATAAATCTGTGCTTTACCATCTGCGATTAGATTTTAAAAATTAACAATTCTTCTATGCCAAATTGCATTAATGACCCAATTTGATAGCAAGTAAAAATAAAATTCCGCAGTGCTAAAATACCCTGCGGAATTTACTATTAAAATATTTTCTTAAACCTTATCCCCGTCCGCCAGTCAAAGATTGTTGATAGACTTCTAATTCATGCCATTGGCCATTAGCAGCCAGACGACTTTGCGCTGGCCAAGTATGCGGATCTGCCAGACGGTAGCGATCACCAGCTTGGTGCAAAATATTCTGAAGCCGCTCAATACTAGTATTAGCTAACTCTTCCCAAGATTTAATTCCGGCATTGTGTAAGAGATTTTCAATTTTAGGCCCAATGCCTTCCACGATCTTTAAATCATCTTTGGCAAACTTTTGAAGCAATCCCATTTTTATCAGGATTTTTTCAACTTTCGCATCTGTTTCTCCCCCACCTGTTTCTTTGCCCGTGTCCAGTGTTTTTTGCACCCTGATCAATTCTTCCCAAGCACCGCGGTTAGCTATTTGAGCTTGGCCAGGCCAGGTCCCAGGATCAATGATTTGATATTTACCACCACCAGCGTCATCTAAAATTTTTCTTAGTTGCTCCGGTGATCTGTGTGCCAAATCAGCCCAGGTATTTATTCCTGCGGCATGTAATACTTCTTCCATTTTGGGGCCGATTCCCTCAATAACCTGGAGATTATCCGATTTAAGTGCGGCATACATATTGGCAGAGCCACGTTTTATGGCACCTTCATCTGATAATTTGGAGGAGACTGAAGGCGTTGAAGCTACCATCGCAACAGGCCTTTCCATCCGGCTTTCTAATTGTAGCTCTAATTCCCGGATTCTTCCCCGTAAACTGGCATTTTCATTCTCCAATATTTGATAGGCTTTACGGCATTCACCTAAGTCAGCCTCCCATTGCTTAGCGTTTTTACGGCAAAGAGATAAATCTTCGTTAACTTTTCGCCACAAGTCCCGGTATTTTTTCCACACCAAGTAACCTACAAGATAGCCCAGGATAAATGGTACCAGAGCCAATAACCACCAAGGAATGTCGCACAATTGAAGTAAGATGTACATATTGGTTAGTTTAATTTATTTAAGAATTTCTATTTCCGCACGGCGGTTTTGTTTGCGATTAGATTCATTTGTATTAGGCACCATAGGGGTTTTTTCGCCATCGCTTTTTACACTAATGCGACTCGCTTCGAGACCCAGACTTAGCAAGTAGTCACGAACCACTTCGCTTCGCCACAAACCTAAATTATAATTAGGTGCATCTGCACCCAGATCGCAGGTATGACCGGTTATTTGCAGTTTCTCAGACGTTTTCTTCAAGCGCTCAGCTAAGTCCCGCAGATACTGTTCCACCTCAGGATTATTGATCCGTTTGGTTGAATTATATGGAAAATTAACGATGGCTTTATTCCCAATTTCTTTTACATCTTCAGTAAATAATGCAAAACCAAATTCAGAGGCTTTAAACAAATTGTCGCGAACTCCCGCCCTTTCATCCACCAAGAGACCAATAAACTGGCAACGGTCATCAGACAAAGAAGCAAAAAGAGAATCCTTAAGGCGATGAGCCCTGGCGATCCCCAAATTTTCAAATGCCGTTGAGTTCGTTTCTCCAGCAAAATAGTGCCCAGTAAATTTGAGTTGCTGATTGGAGGCCAAATTAGCCAGTAGAGAATCTCGAATTTGATGAGCCGCGGATGTCAGTACAGGATCCGCATTATTCCAGCGAAATAAGATGGGCCCCGTTTCAACTGGGGCTGCTTGAGCAGGATCGGTTTGTTGAGGGGCTTGATTAATAAGAGCTGGTGCTTCCGTTTTCTGGCAACATTGTTTCTGTGTATTACATAACAAATAACTCCAGATAATCCAAAGCAACAGGCATACAATGATCCAAAATGTACGCATTGTTTTGAAAGTTTAGGCGCTTGAAATTAATGAATTACCTGAAAATAAAAAAATATAGGTAACTATTTTCCATTATTCTTAATATTAAATTAAAATATATGTGTAAACGGTAAATGATGTGAAGCCATTGATGCGTGGCTTCATGATCTTTATGCTAATTCTCACGGCATGCATCGTTCAGATTTTGATAACATTTTTTTAATAATTGCTTTCGTAACAGGGTGTGGCCTGGCCTTCTACGGACAAAATTGGTCATTTCATCCCTGGTATTTATTGGCTTTATTACCCTTGTTATGGGTTATACGTCAGGACGTTTGGCCAGCCATTTGCAGTCAAATAATTTACTGGCTATTTTTTATAGGGTTGGCCGTTCTCTTCGGGAATTTTTTTATGAACTTACATTTGCCTAAAAATGACCCGGATTTGTCCTATGAAACTGTAGCAGTGCGAGGAAATATCAGGGAGGTAAAACTAAAAGAGGACAGGACCAGCTTACTTATGCTCAAACCGACCGTAACCTTTTCCGATGGAAGGACCCTGAAATTGGAGGGTAATCTAAGATTGCATTGCCGTGAAAAACTGCCACAATTATTTTTCGGTCAAACCGTAGAGATCTGTGCGGATTTGCGTAAAATACACCCATCGCTCGTACAAAAACAGTTTGACTATCTCGGTTACAATCGCCGCTATAATGCTACTCAGCAAGGCTATTTTATCAGGGATGATCTTCAGATCAGGCGATTTCCTGCGTATTTATACTACATCCGGCAATGGCACTTATGGACGATGGACAGACTCATGCACAATCCACCTTCACAAATGCAAGCCATTATTGCTGCCATGCTGGTTGGGTATCGAAATGGATTGGATGACCACACAAATCTGATTTTCAACCATTCTGGTGCGCTGCATATCTTATCGGTAAGTGGCCTACATGTTGGTCTAATTTTTGGATTTTTGATTGCCTTTATTAAGTATCTGTTACCGCCAAAAAGGTATTTGATCATTTTTGCACAATTTGGGGCAATCGTTTTTATTTGGTTTTTTGCGGCCCTTTGTGGTCTTGAAGCTCCTGTCGTCAGATCAGCATTAATGTTAACCTTATTTACGGCAGCTCGGTGGTTTTATCGGCAAGGTTCCGGTATCAACATCTTAGTCCTGGTGTCCTGGATAATGATCTTGCTTGACCCATTCATTATTTTTCAAATCAGTTTTCAGTTTACTGTTCTGGCTATGTGGGGCCTGCTTAGTTTTTATAACCCAATTTATTCCCTTTTCCCCACTTCAAATTATGCTTTGATAAAATACTTGTGGTCCCTGTTATCTGCTAGCCTAGCGGCTCAGTTAACTATTATTCCATTATTAGGGTATTATTTTAATCAAATGGCTATTTATTTTTGGTTAAGTTCTCTGCTAGCCGTTCCTGCTACACCTTTATTGTTGTTGTTAGGTATTTTTATTATCCTTTGGCCTTCATCCGTTTTTGTGCATAACATGACAGAAATTGTTACAGATCTATTTATGCAATGGCTTAAGTTTTGCGCTGATCTTCCTCTCGCCATCATAGACCATTTTACTTTTTCTCTGATTCAAGTCTCCACCTGGCTGGGTAGTCTGGTTATAATTTATTTTATACAAACTACCTGGAAACAATACACTGCTTTCTCTATTATCCTCAGCGCCCTTCTTTTCCTTTCAGTTACTACATATACCACTATGCAAAATAGCATGCCCCAGTTACTCATTGAATACAAAGATAAAAGGACTGAAATCACCTTAAGTTGTGGAAACGAGGCTTATAAATATGACACCAGCACAGGTAGGATTTTCAAGCTAGGGTCACCTTATGAAAAGCCACAAATTTTATCTGAGCCATTCCAAACTAACTGGTTTTTTAAAGCTGGTCCTTATATACAGGTAAAAAACAAAATTGTCTGTCTGTTTCCCAAAGCTCATGAACTTGACCAACTCCTTCCCATTGACGTGCTGGTGGCTCAAGAGAACGACTTTGAGGCTACCGCTGCGGTCCAATATATTCATACCGGAAGGTCAACAAATAACAACCCACGAGTTTCCTGGAAATTATTCGAAAATGGATATAAACTAATAAAATTTTAAATCCACTATGCAACTAGAGCTCTTAAACAAATCCAAAAGAAACGGCTTAGTGATTCTATTCAGTGGCTTGATTCTTTACTTGAATTGGTTGTATCTTCAACAAAGGGATGAATTGTTAAAACAGGAGGTAAAAATCAGTTTAGCCAAGCCAGCGAAGGACAGTCTTCGTACAACCATGAATCATCAGTTTGTAACAAAAAATGTGAAGAAACCAAAATATAAACCAACACAGCGACGGAACTCTGACGCTGCTACTGCGGAATTAATTGAGCCCAGATGGGTTAAAAAAAGGGATTCATTCCATCGCTATAATGCGTTTCCAGAAAGGCCTAAGTTTGCGCCAAGGACTTCACGTTCTATCCAATCCATAGACATAAATGTTGCTGACGAAGATGCCTGGGAAAGTTTACCAGGTATAGGCCCCTATTATGCTAAAATTATTATGAATTACCGGCAGAAGTTAGGCGGTTTTACCCAAAAGGAGCAAATCAAGGAAACTTGGAATTTCCCGGATTCAGTTTATCAAAAGGCTGAACCATTTTTTACGGTTTCTGCAGGGGGTATC
>JAYRWN010000438.1:0-2844 GCA_041917975.1 Saprospiraceae bacterium
TCCGCCATGCTGGCCGTAATTCTTAAAAGGTAGGATTTTAATTGTCCTGCGATGCCTTCAAATTCTTGATTAAAAAGTTCTGTTTTCATCTTTTATTCGCGGTCGTTTGTTATCTGCCCGGTTGTCTTTGCATTACTGGTAGGGTTGGGCTATTGGCGAAGAAGTGGCACTTAATACATCAGCCTGGATTTTGCACCAAAGCCGAAACTGCCATACCTACTCTCCGGCTGGCAAGTTGCAACCGACGTTGTGCTTTTCGTTTTTGTCTATCTACAAAACGGAACAAATTGTTCTATTGTTTTGATTCCGCAGTAATTTTCCAAGTAATACCAAACCGGTCAATACAAATACCATAATAAGACCCCCAAAATGTCAAATTCATGGGCACTTTTATTTGTCCATCTTCAGAGAGTTCGTTAAATAACCTGTCAGCCTCTGCTTTACTGTCTGTATGAATGATCAGAGAAAAGTTGTGATAAGCTATTGACTCTTCAAATGCCACTGTGTTATCAGAACCCATCAAAATTGTTTCTGGACTAATCGGCAAAGTGATATGCATAATCTTATCGTCCGTTTCTTGGAAAATTTTCCTGTCCGTTTGCGGAACATCTTTATAGCGTCCAATGTAGGTAATCTCTTTGCGAAAAGCTGCTTTATAAAAATTGAAAGCTTCTTCGCAATTACCGTTAAAATAAATATATGGATTTACTCTGGTCATAAAAATTATTTCATATTTCTGTTATTTCTGTTCACTTTTTCTGTCGCCTAAAAATGATGCACAACTGACCGCATACCCGACGTCACGGCGTTAGGAGCTATGGTCGTGATATACATATGTGCCTTGAATGGCGAATATAAAAGTTTTTTCAAAGGAAAAGACACCCGGGGATTCAAAGTCTTTTATGGGCAGAGTAACGACCGTGCAGCTGATACTTGAAAGTGGACCTGTCATTCTTTTAACTCGTTTACTTTTTTTTATCGCTACCGCTATTATTCTAAGTCACCCATTTGTCGCAATAGTTTCTAAACTGTCCAAAAGCACTGAACTTGAATAGAAGCGCATTGCTCCAGGTTTGCACCGCTTGCCCCGATAGATCGGGGTCAGCCCGCCTGACACAAAACCCGTGTGAGCAGCTGGCATTTTATTTGTCAGGGTTGTAACAATACTTTTGTCCATTTTCCACTGTTTAATTCAAACAATTGCCTGTGGTGAAAACGTAGACCTAAATTCTAAAAATTCAATTCTGATAGGCTCTATTTCATAACCACCCCAATTTTCGGGTCTTATCAAAAATTGATTTGAAGATTTGAGTTAAGTCTCGTGATGAGTGATGAATAGTTAATATGGAAATTTCCTTTTCATTCATTATTTTATAAATTATTCTATAATTCCCTTCAATTAATTCTCTAATTACTGGTATTCCGATTTCATTAACTATTTTGCCAATATATTTAGACGACTTTAATATCTTTGTCTCATTCCAAATTCTAATAATTTGACGTTTTGCATAAAGCTTTGAATCTTGACTAATAAAGTCATAAATTCATTCAGTTCTTATGCTGCTAATTCAGTCCAAATTATACGAACCACTTGGCCATTCTTTTATCCAACTCTTCTTCAGTTAAAGTTTTGCCTTCTTCAATATCTTTTAACCCTTGATTTATTTTTTCAACGACGATTAGGCGTTCTATTAATTCATCGAGGGTAAATTCATTTGGCATCTCTTTAACTTGACTATTTACAATTTCTTTTGTTAACATATGGAATAAAATTTTGTGCAATTTATAATTATTTTCTTAATTATTTCATTTTTTGAATGCGAGATAACATCTGTATATACGCATGTTATTGCGAATATATTTTAATATCTAAAGTTACAAACTCTCCAGAGAATCCAGAGGACTTAGGTGCCTTTTTTTATTTACATCGGTCCGGCGGGTATATATTTCGGTGGTTTTCAAGGAATTTGTGACCAAGTGACTCCCGTATGACCCGCAGATCTTCTTCTCGACTCGCCGGGAACCGCGCAGCGGCTGAGCTGGCCGCAAAGAAGAGGATGGGCGATGGCCCAGTCACCGATTCTGACCACTACGATCACGCTGGATCGCCTGGCAAAACGCGGCTATGAATTCTGGCTGGACTATTAGCTTATAGTATGCCCTGAGCAGACTTTCATGGGTTAATCCTTTACATCATGCCCGTCCCGGTGCAACCGGGGAACCGCCGTATGCCTGTCCGACTTGCCAGGTCCGCTTGGTTTACCCTGAGCAAAGAAAACCTAGGTGCAGACATCGAAGAGTAAGGCTGGGTGAGATTTACCTGCTGAGTTCATAACGATGGCAGGGTTGCCTGCTGAGCGTCAGTGATGGCAGGGCCGTCTACTCGACGTGTGCTGTGGTTGATTGATCAACATAACTGCAATGAAGATGGAAGTAGGTCTTCCAACAAAGGCATTCAGGTGCTTTTGTTAAACTACTGCCATGATGCTTCTTTAATCAGTCCGTTACGGGCCAACCTTTATTTGCACTATTGCGTGGATAAATGGCTTGAGTTGAAATATCCCAGTGTAAAGATGGTTCGCTACGCGGATGATCTGATCATACACTGCTGTAGTTTCACAATTGCGACAGAAGTTCGTTCTGCTCTTTGACAACGCCTCACAGAATGCGGTCTTAACGTCACATCCGGAGAAGACGAAAATTGTGTACTGTAAGAAAGACAAACGTCATGAGAAGGGTCATCCGGTTCAATTTGATTTCTTGGGATTCAGTTTTCAGCCCATACGTAATAAATTAAAATCAGGTGGAAGTTTTCTACAATACGATTGCAAGATGAGTAGAAAA
>JAYRWN010000439.1:0-6276 GCA_041917975.1 Saprospiraceae bacterium
AGCTTTTAAATTTCTATAACCAATTTATTTTTTAATTGGTTGTGACATTTTCATCAGTTTTCGTCCAGCCCAACCAGTTTGACTAATCAATTTTTACCTCCCTGGTTACGCCTCATTTGGTTTAAGTTCTATTCTAATGGTAAAGTCTCTATATAATTAAACTCCATGCCCGGATAGAAATACCCACCTAAGTCGAGAAGATTAATGTATTGTTCAAACACATTCAGCACTTGCTCCCATTGTCGAATAGTATATTTACACAATTCCCGGTTTTGTTCTATCATCAGCAATGGTGACAGATCTTCCATAGGTTGCTTTTTGAGAAATTCTATCAGCGTATTAATTTCGGCTTTTTGATCGGTTATTAAGTTGTAAGTGTTGATGGCTTGAGTTATCTTTTGTTTTAATTCAATAAATTTGTTGGATAAATCAATAACCACCTCCTGATGTTTATTACTCAGGGAATGTTTTTCTAAGTTTAATTTATAAATGTCGTACTTCGTTTGGCCATTGACAGGTAAATTCAAACTAATGCCCACCGACATTTTTTCTTGCCACGGATTTATTGACGGTCCCCGGTAACGAAATTGTATATAATCCAGAATCATATTTTTTTCCGCCTTTTCAGCTGCTAGTTCGTAGTCTAAACTGTTTTGTTTTAAAGCCAATAAGTGTTCTTGTTTATTTACCGCTTTTGCCCATAATCCCTCACTATGTTGTAGAAATTGCTGTATTTTTTCAGTACTCAACAATGCCGTAGTCAGAGGTAAGTTTGTTGACCATCCGAATTGTCCTGACCATTGAGTTCGAATCGCCATTTGTTTCCCTAAAAGCGTCTGGTAGTCTTGCTCCAGATCATACAAATCGTTTTGTACTTTCAGATAATTATCCAAGTCGTTCAGGGATTTTTGGGCCAGGCGTTGACAAATTAACTTCTTATCTTTTAGCAGAAGTTTTTCACGTTCCATTTCAGTAATAATCTCCTGAAAAATGGCTGATTTATACCATTGCTCGGTGTAAGCTTTAAGGTGTTTTGCATAATACTTCTGTCGGTCAAGTTTTGCTTCCTGGGCTGAAATATTTCCTAATTTAGTCTGGATACCACCTAATCCAAATGGTTGTGGTGTGATGCGCAACGCATACCTTTGTCGGTCAAAGGTGAATTCTCTGGTTTCTGTGCGTAATTGTATCTCATCTAACCAGGGTGCTTTGAAGGTTGGGAATTCCGTTGCCGGTAAGGCGAGCTGAGATTTTACCTTTTCGAGGAATTCCGAAAATGAGATGGACTGAGCTAATCCCAAATCAGGATGAAAGCATACAATTATCAATAGTTTCCACCAGTGTTTCATGAAATAAAAATTATCAATTCTAGGGGATTAATGAACAGGTTGTAAAACCACCTTTTCTTTTTGCAGGAACAAATTTTCTGGTGGTATTTGAATGACCACCTCCCGGCCATAACTCTTAATTTCAGGAATCTTACGCATACGCTCGGGGATTTCTACTATTCTCGATCCGAGTCCAACTAATAATCCTTGGTAAATTAGATTTTCGTCTCGCACGGATTGAATGTGAAAGGTATCGCCAACTTCTACCTGGAAAGCATGATTTTCTGAGACATAACCTTTGACCTGATTTGGGTTAGCTTCATAATAGGTAATCAAAGTGGAAAAAGCATCAATATGTTCACCTTGTGTGCAATGTACATTCCCAACCAGTCCATCATGTGGTGCATTGATTTTTAGCTTCTGCATCCTTTTTCCTGTATAATCTATTTCGCTGAATAATTTAAGTTCCTCTTGCCGGTATGGATTTTGACCGGACTGAATGCTCATTTTTAAAAGGTTAATTTGTGTATCGTATAAATTGGTTTTATTAAGGATGTCCTCTTCCTTTTTTACTATTTTAGCCATGATGGTCCTGAAATTTTGGTTCAAACTATCCGGGATAGTTTTTAAACCTTTCCATAGCTGTTCTTGTAAATCTTGCTCTGATTTAAGGGCTTTAATGTCCTGCTTCAGGTTGGCTAGCTCATTCACTTTAGTTAATTCCAGGCTTTTTAATTTTCTGTTCTCTTCGGCCAGCCAAGCCGCTTTTTCTGCCCGGATAATATTTATCTGAAGATTATTGTTTATTACATCTTGGCTGAATTTTAAGTTATTGACTTCCAATAGTAAATCGCCTTTTTTTATGGATTGTCCTGGGACGACGTGTACTTTGATTATTTCTACATCATAATCAAGATTTATCGCCGTTTCGCTATTTTCGGCAAACCCCAGAAATGACATGGTAGGATTATCAAATTCACGCAGAGCTATGCCGATAAAAATTAATCCGGCGATGGCTAATACGTAGACCGGATTAATAAAGAGCGGCCAAAGTTGTTTAAACATCATCCTCAACAGTTCTTTGTTCAAAATTTATTTTCTCTATGTCGGGTATTTGGCCAAGATATTGGCTGATTTCAGCCGAGTCTATAGATGCATTCAATAACACCCTAAAAACGTAAGATTTCCTCAGCCGGCCATCATCAAACCTTGATGGTTCTACCAAATCTTTTGTTGCTCTAAAGAGATGTTTAACTTCCACAAGTTCTATGACCCGGCAGTATTTCGCCAAGGTTCCCTGGATATCTTCTTTGACTGTATCATTATGAATCACTTCTAATCTGAATAATCCTTCTAATTCCCTAACCCCACCAAACCATGAAAATCTTAAAAAAAGTGCCACTACTCCAAAAAATACTGTCCCTAAAATAGCTACCGTAAATCCGTGAATGCCACAAGCTAAGCCTGCTGCCAGTGATGCAAAAGTAAAGGTAATGTTGCGGGGATTACGGATGTTGGTTCTAAAACGTATAATGGATAACGCACCTAAAATACCTAAACCCCGTGCTATATTATCCCCAATGGCCATCATAATCATGGCCGATACCAATGATAATAAAATTAACGATTGCAGGAAATGACGATTTTGTTTGGTAGGGGAGGTAGTGATTTGATACACAATAACTAAGAAAACCGAGAGGATAAATGCCAGGATAAAAGAAACGGCTATTATTTTAGTGCTGACTGTAACTGTATTACTTTGTTCAGTCAAAATATCAAACAAACGGGTAATTTTTTCCATGTTTATTGACTGTTTATGGGCTGACTTGGATCAGGCTTGCCGCTTGTCCCAGCTGGATTAAGTAAAAACCTTTAGGCATACCACTGAGGTCAATTTCTAGCAGACGATGTAGAAAGATCCTTTGCAGCCGACGTCCAGTCATATCAAAGAGGTTTCCGGAAATGATAGTAGGTTCATTGGTTCTAAGAAATACTTTTCCGTTAGTCGGATTGGGATAACATTGAATACCTGCTGCAGTCAACGAAATTATTTGCACCGCTGTTATTCCAGTATTGGATTTATTGAAAGTGGGTGTGGTTATTTGGAACGGCCCACTGCCGTTCGGTATACGTGCATAACTTAAGTCTGTCATTTGCTCCCCGAAATCTATACGTTCGATCAGAGAGGTATCAGGCTTTAACAGGATTAAACTCTCTCCTCCGGCCGATAGTTTGAAATTGGCATGCAAACCCTGTTGTTTGCCGTTTTCATCGGCCCAAACGATTAGGTACGCCTTTGACTTTATGATCGTACCGGATGGAAAAGCATATTTAGGCAAATTATCAGGATTATCCGAGAGGAAGTACCCACTGATGTCCAGGTCATGATCAGTTAGGTTGTATAATTCAATCCAGTCATCATATTCACCATCCTGATCGGCAACAATTGTTTGATTAGAAGCTAAAAATTCATTGATGGTAATAGAAGGTTGACTCCAGCATTGCCATGCAAAACCTATCATAAAGCAATTGATATAGAGGATGCTATTTTTCATTTTTTTCTTTACACCATTTTCTGATAAGTTAAGCTGGTTTAGAGGCAGGTGTACCCAGCCTGGCAAAAAATACTTCTATGATCATCGTCAGTATTTCATTTTATCATCGGAATTCTTATTTGTGAGGGAAATTTTTCAGAATGATGGATTTGATTATGAGCAATTAATCCTTTTACCTCGTCAAAATTATTTCCACCCGTATTCATATTGCGTTCAAAGCGGGGAAAATTGCTGGACGATATTTCTATACGTAAACTATGACCTTCCTGAAAATAGTTACTGGTAGACATGGGTGTCATCTCCAGTTTGTAAATACCACCTTTTTCCATCCAAACTTCTCGTTCATAACCATCTCTGTACCGCGCCCGTTGAATAGTTTCGTCTAAATTATAAGCTCGGCCATCCGGATAAACATCAATCAATTTGATAGTAAAATCCGTGTCTTTTGCATCAGATGAAACATATAATGTGGCTTCGATAAAACCGGAAATTTCGGTACCTTCGGTAAACGGCGGGGTCGTATAAACCAAGATGTCATGACGTGTTTCCATCTGCCGCTGATCAAATGAACCCCCTTGCACGGCATTGCCGGTACAGCATACATTTCCGCCATAAGATGGAACAGGGAAGGCCGGATCATAAAAAAAGCCATCGGGCTGGTCGGATTTAGGTGGTTCTCTTAATAATTTACCGTGGCCAAAAATGCTGTTCGCCTGACCTTGACTGCTTAGATATAATGTGGTCATTTGAGCACCTTTTGGAGGCCAGGACTCTGAATGTTGCCAGCGATTGGAGCCCATGGTGTAATATTGGACCCGGGGTAGATTTTTCAGTTGGTCCTTCGGTCCATCGTTTTTCAGCCAATGATCAAACCAATTGTAAATGAGTTGGTCATAGTTCAAGCGGGCATCTCCTAAATTCCTTTCGCCGACGATCGTGTTTTCGGTGGCCCTTTTATAACCGCAATGCAGAGTCGGTGCAATGACCAAATATTGGTTATCAGCTACCGCAGCATCTTTAATATTTTTCCTGACATGGTTAAACAAGGCTAAATTTGGACTGGTAGACACATCGTACCAGGATACAAACCAGAAGCTAGGAACTCCAAATGGCATGTTGTCATGATACAATCCCCCTTTATACCAGGCTGGGTCATTTGGTTTGCGTTTGATCATGTCTTCATATACACCCACCGGTCCTTGGGCATGGGTAATTATATCCTGGACCGGCAAATGCCTCAACGCTTCTGCCCAATCTACCTGTGGGTATTCTGGCGCCAGATCGAACCATCTTTGCACCCGGGTAAGATCAGATTGAGTCAATCCCTTTGGAAATTGTGGCCGGTATTTGTCGTTCTGAGTACCGTATAACCAAGCCGTAAAAAGCATTTGTTGAGCTCCTCCGCGATACCAATTACCTTGTTCTACATAATTGCCAACCTTGCCTACACCGGCGCCATAACCCATTGGCACCATGGCTGCATGTGCCGGATGATCCAGTGCAGCCACTGCCATCTGCCATTCTGCAGTGGATGAGCAGCCATACGTCCCAATTTTTCCATTACACCAGGCTTGTGCAGCCAACCATGAGAATGCATCATAACCATCTGTGGTTGGTGGGCCCAATATATCCCATTGCCCTTCCGAAAAAAAACGGCCTCGTTCATTTTGGACCACATAGGCATAACCTCTTGAAATCACTTCGAGAGCTTCAGTATATAGACGGGTATTTTCTTTCCCATCGCTCCAGGCATTAAAATCATACGGGGTTTTTGAAAATATTACCGGTACAGGAAGATTTGTCTTGGGCCGGTAGATATCAGTGCTTAATCTTACGCCATCCCGCATGGGCATCATCACTTTTTGGTCGATGATCGCCAGGTTTTGCAATTTTTTCCATGCATCTTCCTGGGCTAAGATGCTGGAGGTACATAAATTAAGGACCAGACATATTTGTATGGCCGGAACATAAATAAATTTTAAAGAACCCATGTTCATTACTGCCTTATTTTGGTTAAGTGCTCGCCAAAATACGTTTTTACTCCTAACCCGTGTAGTTTTTATTCCACCCTTTTTAATAATTAGGTCGCACGGTTTGGCGACTCCGTGCGACTTATTACCTTTGTTTACTTTGTAGCTTATTTTTAACTCCATGGAATTTAATTCGTCCCTTTCTGAAAAAAAACCACTGCTTTCCTTTTGGCAAATTTGGAATATGAGTTTTGGCTTTTTGGGTATTCAGTTTGGATTTGCCCTTCAGAATGCCAATGTTAGCCGCATTTTTCAGACCCTAGGGGCTTCTGTGGAAGAGATTCCAATTTTATGGATCGCCGCCCCGGTGACTGGGTTGATTGTCCAGCCTATCATTGGCTATTTCAGTGATCGAACCTGGAC
>JAYRWN010000440.1:0-2263 GCA_041917975.1 Saprospiraceae bacterium
GAATCCACCCTTTCTGACCCGTTTTAAATTATTGTGGGATAGTAGCTATCTGTATGTCGGTTTATATCTCCAGGAATCGGATTTATGGGCTACCCTGGTCCAAAGAGATACCGTTATTTTTTATGATAATGATATCGAGGTTTTTATTGATCCGGATGGGGATTCACACTACTATTTTGAAATAGAGCTCAACGCTCTGGGTACCTTATGGGATCTCTTACTGGTGCGACCTTACCGGGATATGCAAATGAACGGCGTTTTTAATGGCTGGGATGTTCGTCCCATGCGTTGGGGGGTAAAATTATTTGGAACATTAAACCATAATACCGACCAGGACAGTGCATGGACGGTGGAGATGGCCATACCTCTAACAAATCTGGCGGAAGGCAATGAACAGCATAAAATACCGCAGGAGGGAGATCGCTGGAGAATGAATTTTAGCCGTGTGCAGCATACTTTGCTAAAATCCGGACTATCTTATTTACGGCAAACGGATCAACAGGGAAAACCACTTCCGGAAAATAACTGGACCTGGTCACCACAAGGGCGGATAAATATGCACGAGCCGGAACACTGGGGTTTTGTGCAGTTTACCAAACACCTGGTTGGCGCTGAACAGGTTAATTTTGTGCCCGATCCGGATCTGGCCTTGATCTGGTTTCTACGGCAAATATATTACCAACAAAAAGAGCACCGAACTCGTTATGCCAGGTATGCAACGGAATTGAAAGTTTTAAATTTACCTGAGCCCCCTGGCGGAACGGATTTAACCTGGGAAGTGGGTACCCGGCAATATTTAGTCACGGCGAAGAGTTATGACACCGGCCTGACCTGGCATCTCCGCCAGGATGGTCGAATCTGGAAAGCGCCTGGAAATTAACCGTTCTCGGAGAAGAGGAAAAAAAATGGCCATAGCATTAGTAAGTTAAAGTAATATTTTTGTTGTATAATCTTGAGTCTCAAAACCTGTGGTCTTTTCGCATCCATTTCTCCATCATTCAGAAGACATAGACTTCCAGCAACCCAATTGGTTTGAACAATACTGCTCCTTTAGAAAAAAATTCCCTCCGGCCGCAGTGCTCCCATCCCAACAAATTTGGACAGGACAAATCCAAGAATCCACCTGGAGTAAGGCTGATGAACAATATCATCTCCTATTGATCAGTGGATTAATTTACGGTTTCCCGTTTATTTATCCGTTACAACCCCAACCAAATACCAATCTTCCGGCCAAGATCGCCAATCAACTTTTATTATTGGACTTGTTATGGTATAGTGTATTGACCTATCCGCTTGAGGAAGAACCTTCTGTGCTGATCCGTGGATTTTATCAGGGGATGAATAAGCAGGATCGTTCAGAGGCCAGTCTGGAAAATTTAATTAGAGACCATGTTAATTTTTCTTCACATTGGTTGGATTGGAGTAAAAAGGGCGTTAACACGCATTTGTTTTGGGATTGGTACTTGTTTCAGGAGTACTTGCTGGCCCATCATCACGGCGCATTATCCGCATCGTTTTTTGACATCCTGCGCGGGCGTCAAAAATACTTGCAAGCCACGACGTTGAGAATAATTGCGGCCGCTATACATAGTGATGCCCAGGTGAGACATCGTGAAAAAATCCTGGATCATTATTTTATTGACTCCAATCAGCTCTTTACGGAGGAAGAAATTCATGGGTTTCGCCATTTATTTCGTGATGGCGTGACCCTTGAGGACAATGACCTACCCGAAAAAGGTACACTTGCTGCCCGTTATTGGCTGGATGTAGCCTTATTGGTGTTATCTGCGGATCAGAATTTTCACCCACAGGAATACACTTTCGTCCGGCAGTTGGTGCAACTTTTAGAGTTAAAGGATGAAGATCTGGTGCAGAGTCAACTCATTCTTGGTGGCTTTATCTATCGGTTTGGGCGTAAAATTCCCTTCCTTAACTCCCGTAAAATCAGTCTGCTGTTAATTCGTAGAGCCCTGAGTGATAATTTCAGAACCATGAAGTACGCCACTCAAGCCGAGTATCAGGAAACCGTGCAGATGGCTACCACTTTTGGGCACCTGCTTCAACGTCAGCTGGGGTTGGGTAACCCGGAAAAAATGCCCACCGAAGAAGAATTAAAAGCAGCTTTTGCCCAACTTAAGGATGTTCCCAAATTTCTGCCTTTTTTTACCGTGTTTTTTGTACCGGTGCCCGGCCTCACCGAATCTTATATCCTCCTGGCTTATACCATAGAACGGCTTACCGGCAACAGTATCCGCTTGTTGCC
>JAYRWN010000441.1:0-2484 GCA_041917975.1 Saprospiraceae bacterium
ATTCCGCTGGTCTGAATGTACAATAATAATGAGCCTCCATTTTGTCTTAAAACCGTTGGTAAATCATCACCCAAACTTTCAAAAGTCTGAAACATGAAGGTTACTTCTCCGCAGACCATCATGGCAAAAATTAAATCGCCCTGCTCCGGCACCGTGGTGACGACTTCAAAACCCAGTTGGCGGTAAAAGTCAATGGTTGCCTGGATATCTCTGACAAAAATATTTGGAGATACTGATTTCATAAATAGATAATTTAAGAATTGTTTTTCTGTAAAAGGTTTATAACAATGCGCGGTCCAAATGCACATAACCGCCATCCACGTGGATTAATTGACCGGTGGTATGGCTGGATTTATCGGACAGTAAAAAAGCCACCATATTCCCTATTTCTTCCGCGGTAGTCATGCGTTTTTCCAGGGGAATTTTGGATTTTATTTTTTCCAAAGTCTCTTCGGGATTGGATAGGGTCTTGATCCATTTTTCATAAAGCGGGGTATAACATTCCGCCACAATTACCGCATTCACCCGGATGCGGTATTTTAATAATTCCACGGCCCATTCACGGGTTAAGGCATTGCGTCCGCCATTGGCTGCGGCATAGGCTGAAGTGCCGCCTTGTCCTGTTTCGGCAGTTTTGGAGCCGATGTTGACGATGCTGCCTTGTGAAACTTTTAAATAAGGCAACGCGTGATGCGCCATCAGGTAATAATGCACTAAATTTTTGTGCATGGAAGCCATGAAGGCCTCATAACTGCCGTGTTCAAGATTTACACCGTCATTAACCCCGGCATTGTTGACTAACCCGTCGATGCGGCCATATTTTTTTACAATTTTTTCCACGGCCTTCCGGCAATCCTGCGGCTTGGTCAATTCGGCGGTAACGGCAAAGCTTTTGCCCTTCAGGGACTTAATTTTTTCTACGGTTTTGGCATTGTCTTCCGCATTGCGTCCAACGATAACTACCACAGATCCCTCGTGGGCCAATACTTCAGCGATGCCTTCTCCAATGCCTTTGGCCCCGCCGGTGATGATGATGACTTTGTTTTTTAAATTAAGATTCATCTGGATTAAGTTTTATGACTTGTTTTGAATTATTTTTTGGTGGTCTATTTATTTTCCGGTGCGGGCAGGAAAAAACGAAAGGGTTTATTCCGGTCACAAACTAGGTCGCCCTGCTGGACTTCCAACGGGGCTACCTGAATGGAGCTGCGTCGTTCTTGAAAAGGTATAATGCCCTGGGCATCCATGCTGGAGAACAGGTGTGCATCACGACCGGGGTGGGTAAAATAAAAAATCCAGGCTTGGTCCTTGATGACCACCACATCGCCGTGAGCGCCACTTGGACTATCTTCCAGGCGACTCGATGGCCCATCCAGGATGAGTCCTTGTTTCTCCCAGTGGGTGGCATCGGAGGAGCGATACACCCGCATGCCTTTCCATTCATCGGTCAACATCCAATAATAGCCCTTAAAATGGAAGATTTTAGGGCCCTCTTGTGCTGAAAGCCCCAGCGTAGGCGTGTCGTCGTGGGTCCAGGTATATAAATCGGCACTCTTAGCCATCATGATCGCTGATTGCCGGGATTCATCTTTGTACCACATCCGCCATTGACCATCGGGCATCTGGAACAGGGAGGCATCAATCACCTTATCGGAGGAGAGTTTTAGAAAGCCCAGGTACCGCCAATCCCACAGGTTTTTGCTGATATAATGGGCTATCCTGGCCTGGCCGCCCCAATGGATGCGCACCCCCTGGATGTAGACCACAAACAGGTGATATTCGCCCTGATGGTACACCACGTCCGGCGCCCAGTAGGTCTGCTGCCCGGGTTCAAAATCCAGGTCCAGGGTGCCCCGGTAAACCCACGTCCGGCAGCTGTCTTCAGCGCTGGCCACGCCGATCCGCGTACCATAACAATAGGCCACATCAGCAGTCTCCAGATTAGCCCTGCGCTGGGTGTACAACATCCACCACTTTTGTTCCTGCCGGTTCCAGATCAGCACCGGATCAGCCGCACCGTCGGTGATGGGGTCGCGAAACAAGGGTGCGGGAGCAGTGCCTTGCGCCGCAAGCTGCAGCCCACAGAAGCATACCAGGCACCAGGTCCACCAGGTTTTGGTTTTTTTCCTCCAGCTGATTTTCAACGGCATGTTTAAAAATTCTTTGACGCAAAAGGTATGTATTTTTAACGAGATACGCCCGATGATTTTATGCAGCACAACGGCCTTAGGATGAGCGTACTCTTTTTACATTTGTAGCATTTTATTGGCCCAGCCAATCATGGCCAAAATGTTTCCCTGTTTAATTATTCTGCCTTCTTTATATTTCGATCTAACGATTTGGCGCTTAGCGCAGTGGCGGATTTCGGAGCACAAAACTGTCAACCCAGCACTAAAGTTGATTTGAAAGTAAGCGTTCAGGGAAGTGCATATCAGAAGGAAAATGTAAAGGCGATACCTTTGGCTAAAAAAGAATGGATAAGTC
>JAYRWN010000442.1:0-6925 GCA_041917975.1 Saprospiraceae bacterium
GGTTAATGTTATTATGATGAGATCGTAAACCAAACGAGCGTTACCCAAGAGGACACAAATTGCATTGCTAAACTTGTTTGGCTGAACGAATTATTTTAACCTTCGCGGCCTGTTAAAATTGGCCAATCTGGTTGTTTTGTATTGATGGTCCAGGTTTTGTTAAGGTAAGACCCCGTCTTTGCTTATTGGCTTATATATATTACTTGGATTTATTTTCCAAGAAATGAAATACCCATTCCAGTGAACCTTCCAGTTCACCCCAGATGTGAAGATTATCCATGAGGTAATATGTGGCTTCATTTTCATCACCAATACCATAATACCCTTGGGGCATGGATTTTATTTTTCGTTTACCGGTAATAAACTGGAGAACATGTTTGTTAATAGCATTAGCTGCTTTTAGCGCTTTGAAAGCTTTTAAAGATGGACCCTGGGTTGCAAATACAAATAAGGCGTAATTAAATAGCCAGAAAGCAGTTGCTTCGTCTTTATATTCTAAGTATAATTGGTGATATTGGTCATATTTTTTATGCTTTAATAATATGTGGGAGAGAGAGTAGCGGATGCCTTGATTATCATTGGGGTTAAGTTTTATCATCTCTTGATATTCTGCAATAGCCTCCTCATCGCGTTGCACGGTCTGGAGCATATCAGCATAATTTTTGCGGGCATTCATGTAAGGTCGGGTTTCGGACAATCCCCAAAAATGGCCGGTATGTTTTTTAAAAAATTGCTCGCCCAGCAGGTTTTTACCTACATCCACGGCCCGCTGATAAAGGCCCAGAGCTTTGGATTTGTCATTTTCATGATCGGCAAGATAGGTTAATGCCCGCACATTCTCCGGGAATAATTGCAGAGCTTGTTTTGCCAATTTAATGCCTTTAGCTCCTTTAATATCATAAGCTTCATACATTAAATCATTGGATAAATCCTCATTGGACTTATCTTTTTTCTTTAAAAAATCCAAATCGTCGATACGGCGCCCCATTACATTTTTCTCAAAGAATTCATTGATTTCTTCGAGGCTTTTAAAATTTTGAGAACTGATATATTCCATAAGTTTAGCCTGGGACATTTGTATGGACTCCTTGCTCATTGGTTTAAGGGGGGACGGGCTTTTTTTCTTCGACATGGTTGTGATAAATATTTGAGGTTTATTTTATGAACAGATCCGACAATTATCAAGTCAAATTTAAGGTATGTTTTTAGATTTAACCGCTAATACTTTAATATCGTGAAAGTAAGTAAAAAAATTGCGCTCCTGATGCTGGCTAACTTATGGCCTTCGGATAGGTAAAATAATTGAAATTCAAGGCTTTTTCCCAGGCAGAAATTTGTTGTATTTCTTTAGAGGCGGTAAGGCTAAAATTCGTTTTGTTTATCAATTTTAACGGCAGAAGTGGCAATTGATTTTTAATAGCGGTGACCCAGGACTTATATCCACGATGGATAAAAAAATATTCACCCTTCCGGAACATTTCAATCACCGGTAGTTGGCGGAAATCAGGAGGGTTGGAAGAATTTACCAACGGATGAATTTTAAAACGGGAAGCAGATAATTCTTTACTGGGATATACCCGCAAGGGTGATAACCATATTTTCACATAAGGATTTTTCTGCTGCCAGGCGTGGTAAGAAGTCAGAATTAATTCGGTCAATTGGGCCACCGTGGCAAACGAGGTGTCCACCACCAAATCAAAATTCTCATAAATATCAAACTTAGCCCCGTAGTTTTTTTCAAAACGGTTATTCTCGATCCGGCGACGTTCTTTGGTATCAGCGATTTTTTGTCTGACGCTGGCAGCATCCGGCTCGCCGACCCGGTTTTTATCTTGCAGAATGCGTTTTGCAGCCACTTCATCAAAAGTCAATAGAAACACTTTGAATGATGATGGCACAAAAAACCAGGCTAAGCGACTATCCAGGACATAGGGTTCGGTACCTTGATTGATGTCTTTAAGATGTTGGTCAATGTAATCATCGATGTGCAGATTTTGGTCGGTGTATTTATTGAACTCCAGGGTGTTCATACCCTGTTTCCGGGCTAACTCACGTTGGATGGATCCGGTAGATAAAAATTGGTATCCCAGTTCTTTACATAGTTCTTTGGCGATGGTGCTTTTACCACTGCCCAGGTCGCCGGTGATGGATATATGCATATTAAGTCATCATAGATCGTTCGCAAAGATAAGTTACCTTCTCGGAGGTCCATGGTTTTCAAAAATATAAAAGTGTAAAATAGAAAATCCAGGGAAATGCATTATTGAACGAAAGCCTGACTATGAATTTCTTTCGTTGAGGGCAAACCATAAAGATAACCCAAAGTCTCCATATACTTTTTTCGGTCATTAAAAGGTATAACCACCAGCCAAGCCACCCAAGGGATGAAATTCAATGGATTTCCTGAACTTCAAAAGAGGTGTAAATGCTATTTTGAATAACCAGCGACCTGTGGTTGGTTGCCAACGGTAGCCTAGCCGGCCGGTCAGAAAAGGTTCGGAGGACCATTCTAGGGCATCCAGATCGGCATTTCGGGACGCTTCTCTGGTAAGCACCGTGCCAAGACCAAGTTCCAGATGATGACTTTGTATTGACACTAGTTCATTCACTATGACCGGTATCCACCAATCAATGATGCCGCTTTGTGGAGGATAATAAGAACAACCGATCATGGCTGAGGTCTTAAATGTTTGATGGTTAATTAAGATACGCTCATATCCTAAAGAATAAAATAAGCCATGGCCAAATGCCTCTATCTGAATGGCATTTTTATGTGAAAACATGTTGGACACACCCTGGCTAAGTACCTGGATGTTAAACAGACAAACACTTAGAATGATAACAGTTGCTCGCATACAATGTTTATTAGATAAAACGGAACAGCAACAGCCATATTGCATGAACAGAAAGCCATGGTCACTTTACTTTTTTAATGACCCCGCTGTTGAATTTTTTCTAAAACGGTGCGGTGATTATATTCGGCGCAATGTCCGGCCATCGGGGTGAATTCGATCACGGCATCCGATACCGGGGCAGAAGTCGTGTCTATAAATTTTTTAAATGATCGCAGGGCATTGTTGAGATAAAAATGATCCATGTCACCCATCCAAATGTAAATTTTGCCGGCGATTTTTGGACCAAGCGAAGCCCAGTTTTCGCGGCAATAATTGAGCAGGTCATAGTTTTTCCAGCTCTGGGCGGTAGTTTTATTAATAACACCGGTGGTGGGATGAAAAAGCGCTAACGGAAGACCATTTACGCCACGCGGGCTGTACACGGCATTCCAAGAGCCCCATTGTTGCCCTGAGGTGATGTAAGTGCCGGTCCGGCCCTGAACATTTTCACTAAGGACTTCTTGCTGAATGGAAAATAATGGCTGGCCAAGGGTATTGCGCATGCTTGGTCGTTTAAATTCCTGGTTATGACTGAAGGCGCTCGAATCCTCATAAATATTGATTAGCTGCATATGATGGAAGTCCACGGGGTCGGGGCTGTAAGACCAGCACCCCTGAAAGACGTCAGGGTAAAACAATTGCAAGGCCAGGGAAACCCAGCCCCCGGTTGAACAGCCGTCCACGTAACGCTGTTCCGGATTTATGCGGAAGGTTTGTTCTAAAGCAGGGATCAACTCGTTGATTAAGGCGTCACCATATGGACCTTGATTGGCTGAATTGACCTGATAGCTGTCACCAAAAGGCCCTTCTCCATCTAAAAAAATGGTAATAATCTGGGGGGCTGCCGGACTTTGCCACCAGGACATAAAAGCAGAATCACGCACCAAGTTATTCACCCGGGTATACCGTCCACCATAACCTGCAATATTGTAGCGGACGGGAAAAGATTTCGTAGGCTGGGTTGCATATCCGGCAGGCAGCAGGATGCTTGTTTTAAGCTGTACCGGTTTCTTCCACCAGGCGGATAAGATTTTGCTTTGAATGCTGAATGTTTTGACCAACGGATGGGCGATAATTTCTCGGGCAGGAATCTGCTCCGTTAATTCTGCCCGGACTGTAGTCGATGGATGGATAGTGATAACTTGGGGTTTACTGTATAGATTACCGGGTACATTTATTCTTGATTCCAAAGAGTCATGATCCCACAGGACCTGTATCACGTATGACCCGGCCGGAATGTTTTGCAAGTTCCATTCAGCCGTTGTCTGCAGTTTAAAATGGTCATTGACAATAAGAGGTCGTCGGAGATCCCAATGAGGTATGTTGACCGCAAAAATCCATCCGTCATCATCGGTGCCGGACGTATTGCGGGGCTCGGATTTTAAATCCGTGGATAGAAAAATAAACAACCTGCCGGAGGGTTGAAAGGACGTTTTTAGCGTCTGACTCACTTCCACCTGCATCTGCAATGTATGACCTGTATTCTGAGTATGGGCAATAGGAATAAAATAAACGCAAGCCAGGAAGATTATCCAAAACTTATTCTGACGCATGGCTTTTTTACTAAAGATGAAGGAAATTCAAGAAAATGATTTTAGTTTATTTCTAAAAAAAGACCCTTGGTTGTTAACAAGGGTCTTTTTAACTTATATGTTAATTGGTCATTTTACCAGAACAATGCATACAGCATAATCAAGACCAGGATAATTGCAAAAGCGCCAATGTTAAATTGGGCATTGGTTTTAAAAAGGCCTGGAGTCAAGGCTATGCCTTTGGGATCATCTTGTCCTTTCCCGCTCAGATGGCTTACGGCTAAGATTAAAGCGGCTGTGAGGAGTAAGGTTAATCCCATTTGATGCATAAAGGGTAAATTGACAAATATCGGTGAATCGGACCAGCCTTTGGGTGCCACTTTGAAGTACATCGCAATGGGGATGGAAAGGAAAGCGCCCCACATGGCTCCTTTGGTGGTGGTTTTTTTCCAGAATAAACCTAACAAGAATATAGCCAGGATACCAGGGCTAACTACTCCCGTATATTCTTGGATAAATTGGAAGGCCTGAGGGAGGCCGCCCAACAAAGGCGCAATCAAACAAGCGATGATCAGGGCTACCATGGCTGAAACACGGCCCACAGTCACAGTTTGTTTTTCAGTAGCCTGTGGTTTAAAATTAGCCCGGTAGATGTCCATGGTAAAAATGGTAGCGGTAGAATTGAGCATGGAAGCTAAAGACGACACAATGGCTGCGGATAGTGCTGCCAAAATCAATCCCTTAAGTCCGGTTGGGATAAAAGTGCGCACCAGCCAGGGATACGCATTATCATTAATGACATTACCATCGGCATTGGTGAAAGCCGCCTGCACTCCATCTATGATCGGAGCTCCTGCGGGTGCAGCATAATAGACGTAAGCCACCATACCGGGAATAACTACGATGAGGGGTAAGATCAGTTTAAGGCTGGCGGCAAAGACTATACCTTTCTGGGATTCTGCTAAAGACTTTGCGGCTAAGGTGCGTTGAATAATATACTGATTAAAACCCCAATAGTACAGGTTGGCAACCCACATCCCCCCGATAAGTACGGCCAGGCCTGGCAAATCATTCCAGGCATCTAAACCGTTGGGAGTGATGATTTCCCCTTTGTCTATAATCATGGAAAATTTTTGGGGGACCAGTTCATATAAGATTTTAAATCCGGCCCACACCCCGGCTCCTCCGGACAGGTGGTCCAGGGCGATGAAAGTGGTAACTAATCCACCGCCCACCAGCAGCACCACTTGAATTACATCCGTCCAGGCTACCGCCGAAAGGCCGCCCCACAACGAATAAGCCGCCGCGAAAAGGGCCAGGCCAACAATAAAGATCACCATCATAGATCCGTCACCAGCGCCGATGATGGTGTCCAGAGCTTTGGCACCCAGATAAAGTACAGCGGTCAGGTTAACAAAAACAAAAAGGGCCAGCCAGAAAACCGCCAGGATGGATTTTAAGGTGGTATTGTACCGTTTTTCAACGAATTCGGGAATGGTGTATAGACCCTTCTGTATAAAGATAGGTAAGAAAAATTTACCTACGATAAGTAATGAAGCAGCGGCCATCCATTCGTACGAAGCAATAGCTAACCCTATGGCAAACCCGGATCCGGACATGCCGATAAATTGTTCAGCGGAAATGTTCGCGGCAATCAGTGACGCCCCGATAGCCCACCAGGGCAGAGATTTACCAGCCAGAAAATAATCTTCCGCACTTTTTTCGTGGCCTTTTTTATCTCGTGAAACCCATAGTCCCACACCAAGAATGACCAGGGCATAAAGGGCAAAGACTACATAATCTAAAGTATTAAGTTGATTCCCCATGATTGATAAGCATTAGATAGAGCAAGATATGACTTTTATGAAAATGACTAGGATGAAAGTGATTTGGAGATAAATTTTCTGGTTTACGGATATCTGGATCAGCCATGTTGATTTTTTTACCTTTGTGCAGGTGGTGGATCCAGACAAATTTTAATGTTTATGAAAGGAATGTTGATTCAGAGAAATGTTTTTGGTGTTGTGTTGTTGGTTTTATGGTTTTCCTGGCTGACTGCTCAAACACAGCAGTCTGAGATAGTCCAACTGCGAGACTATATACGCACTGAAATGCGGCGGTGGCAGGTTCCCGGATTAGCCGTGGCGGTAGTCAAAGATGGCCAGGTGTTGTTGAGTGAAGGATTTGGTGTCAGAAATAATACACACGGAACCCCGGTGGATGATCTGACCATATTTGCCAATTGTTCCACCACCAAAGCAATGACTGCAGTAGCGATGGCGATGCTGGTAGATGAAGGCAAAGTTCACTGGCAAGACCGCGTCAGCGAACACCTGCCTGATTTTTTGTTGAGTGATCCGTATGTGACCAGGGAGATGAGGGTGCAAGATCTTTTTACCCACAATATTGGTCTTGGAAATGCTGATTTTTTATGGGCCGGCTCAGATTTGAAACCTTCGGAAATATTGTATCAAATGCGCTATGCCCCATTAGCCTACA
>JAYRWN010000443.1:0-6332 GCA_041917975.1 Saprospiraceae bacterium
CCACCGCCATACCATAAATTATCCGTCCATTCTTTTTTAACCGGTTTACGGGAAGTAGTGGTCGGCCGTTTGGTCTGTGCTTCCACCTGAGTGAGTAACAGACAAGCTAGCGTCAGGACAATCGTTTTTTTCAATGGTGCGTGCATGGTTTATTTTTATCTGATTTATTTATAAAAACGTTGGTTCCGGGGTATATGGTTAAGTGGTCCGCGACCTTTAACCTCATGATAACATGAAAATTTTAGTGGCGTAACTATGACAAAACAAATATATTCACGCCTGGGTGGAAAGTTTTATTTGGGGCAAATTTAATATCCAGGCGATTTGTTCATCCACAGTCATCGAGGTATTGTCCAGCACGACAGCATCCTCTGCTTGACGCAAGGGATTCATGGCCCGGTGGCTATCCAGGTAATCGCGTTGTTCCAGGTTCGCTGCCACTTCCTCATGACTAAGCTGGAGGCCTTTGGATTGCAGCTCCAGCCAGCGGCGCCGGACTCGTGTATCAAAATCAGCGGTGAGAAATATTTTTAATTCGGCGTGTGGAAAAACGGCCGTGCCGATGTCACGCCCTTCCATGACGATGCCCTTGTGTTTTCCCATCAGCCGTTGTTGGGCGGTAATGGTGGTGCGTACCAGGGGAAGCGAACTAACCGGGCTGACCAGGTCGGAGACTGCAGGGCTGCGGATGGCTTGCTCTACATTTTCACCATTGAGGAACGTTTGATTTTCGCCCTGTACACGTTCAAAATGAATATTTATGTGGCACATGGCCAAGGCTACCTCTTCTTCAACGGTCATGGGAATGTGGTGTTGTATAAAATACCAGGTTACCGCCCGGTACATGGCTCCGGTATCGATAAACAGATAGTTCAAACGTTTAGCCAAGGCTTTGGCCAGCGTACTTTTGCCGCAAGCTGAAAAGCCATCGATAGCGACAATAATGGGCTGGACCGGAGCACTGACAGCGGACATGCCACAAAATAAAAAAGTCTTGCACAACAACGGGTACAAGACTTGATTTTGGTATTATAAAAAAGCTAAGGATTCTTAATATTCGTCCTCATTGAAGAGGAAGTCATCTTTACGTGGGTAATCCGGCCAGATATCTTCTATGCTTTCATAGATCTCGCCTTCATCTTCCATTTCCTGCAGGTTTTCGATCACCTCCAGTGGAGCCCCTGAGCGGATGGCATAGTCGATCAATTCGTCACGGGTAGCCGGCCATGGCGCTTCTTCCAGATGATGTGCTAGTTCTAAAGTCCAATACATGTTCTATCGCATCAATTTTTGGTTTAATAAATAAATTTTTAATCACTCTAACTTTGGCTACCCTTGAAAAGTTTCAATGGAGCAATTAAAAATTTGCACAAATGTATTAAAGCAATATTTAATACACAAAGCAATTGTTTAATTTCTTAGTGAAGAATTTTTTGACATTATCTAATATACTCTATATGAGCATATTAGATGATCATCATAGCATCGCCATAGGAGAAAAAACGGTATTTTTCTTTGATCGCTTCCTGATAAGCTTCCATGACCAGTTCATACCCGGCAAAAGCACAGATCATAATGAGCAGGCTGGACTTGGGAATATGGAAATTAGTAATCATCCGATCGGCAATACTAAATTCGTAAGGCGGATAGATAAACATGTTGGTCCACCCCTCTTGTGGTTTTAATAATTTGGAGGCACTCACCGATGATTCCACGGCGCGCATAGAAGTTGTACCGACGGTGCAGATGTGCCGCCCGGCTTCTTTGGCGGCATTAACCGTATCGGCTGCTTTCTGGTCTATTTTTAAATACTCTGCATCCATTTTGTGTTTGGACAAGTCTTCCACGTCAATGGTGCGAAAGGTGCCCAGCCCCACATGCAGAGTCACTTCTGCAAAATTTACACCCTTAATTTCCAGACGTTTTAACAGTTCGCGACTAAAGTGTAATCCCGCGGTGGGTGCGGCTACAGCGCCCTCAACTTTGGCGTAAACCGTCTGATAACGGTGGGTATCATCTTCTATCGCATCCCGTTTGATGTATTTGGGCAGCGGAGTGATGCCTAAGGATTTTAGTTCTATTTGAAATTCCTCATCGGTGCCATCATAAAAAAAGCGGATGGTGCGACCCCGTGAGGTGGTGTTATCTACCACTTCAGCCACCAGGACTTCATGGCCATGCTTATCACTAAAATAGAGTTTATTGCCGACGCGGATCTTTCTGGCTGGGTCCACCAGCACATCCCACAGGCGGGCATCCCGGTTCAATTCGCGCAGCAAAAAAACCTCAATTTTTGCTCCGGTCTTTTCTTTGCGACCATACATACGGGCCGGGAAAACCTTGGTATTGTTGAAAATCATGACGTCGCCGTCATCAAAAAAATTCAATACATCTTTAAATACGTGATGTTCAATTTTGCCGGTTTTGCGGTCAACAACCATCAGACGTGATTCATCACGGTTATCAGAAGGGTGCTGGGCAATCAGATTTGGTGGCAGAGTAAAATCAAAATTAGATAGTTTAGACCTCATGGACTGTTATTTATGAAAAAATTCGCGCAAAATTAACACTCTGGCGCTATTTTAGGTTTCCTACTTCATCAATTTGCAGATTTTTCTGCTTCTTTCATCGAATGTTTGCCCTTGTTTAAGCCGGGTGAGTTAATTTTAACCATATAAGACCCTTGGGTAACAATTTTTAAGGTCAAGGGTTTGACCATAGTTTATGAAAATAGCATTTTACATCGTCCGCGAAAGTTTTCGTCAGGCCTGGAATCAACTGGTCAGTAATAAATTGCGCAGTTTTCTTTCCTTGCTGGGTATACTCATTGGTGTATTATGCATTGTTTTGATACTTTCCGCCGTAGATAGTTTGGAAGCAAATATCAGCGAAAGTTTTGAGAAACTGGGGAAGGATGTAGTGTATGTGGACAAAATGCCCTGGGATGAAAACCCGGATGAAAATTATTGGAAATATGCGAAACGCCCTAATGCCGACTATGCTGATTACGAGGCGATTAAACGACGTGTACATACTTCGGACCTGGCTTCCCTGGCGGTTTTTATGCCTACCAAACTAATAAAATACCGCAGCAACAGTGTCCGGGGAGCATACATGGTAGGTGTGACGTATGACTATGACCGCATCTTTAAATTAGAGTATGAAGATGGGCGCTTTTTTACCTCGTTTGAGTACGAAACGGGCGCTGACCGGGCCGTCCTGGGGTATGAAATAGCCAAAAGCTTGTTTGAAGACATCAGCCCGGTGGGCAAGCAAATCACCATCTACGGTAAAAAAGTCACCGTGATCGGAGTCATGAAAAAAGAAGGCAAATCCCTGATCAATGTTATTCCTTTTGACCGGGCCATCATCATCAGCTATAATCAGGCGCGCAGCCTGGTGAATGTGGATGGGGACTATACCTGGGGAACGCTGATGAATGTCAAAGCGGCTCCGGGGGTGACTCTGGAAGACTTAAAAGATGAAGTGACCGGTGTGTTACGCGCCCACCGCCGTCTAAAACCACTGGAGAATGATAATTTTGCCATCAACCAGGTGTCAACATTTACGAACCTGCTCAAACCCATCTTCAGTGTACTGTCCATGGTTGGTGGCGCCATCGCTTTTTTTGCCATCCTGGTGGGCATGTTCTCCGTAGCTAACATCATGTTTGTCACCGTCAAAGAACGCACCAATCAAATCGGGGTAAAAAAAGCTTTGGGAGCTACGCAAAACACCATCCTCGTTGAGTTTTTAATCGAATCCGTAGTGCTATGTGTGATCGGCGGACTATTCGGCCTGCTGCTCGTGTTTGGCATTGCCGAACTGGCCAGTTCCCTGAGTGGATTTAATTTTTTTCTGCCGCTTAAAAATATTATCCTGGGCATCACCCTAAGTATTGTCATCGGTGTAGCGGCTGGTATTATTCCGGCCTGGCAGGCTGCACGCATGGACCCGGTAGAAGCCATTCGTCATTAGTACGGTATTTAGGCATGTTTTGAGCACTTTTTTATATCTTAACCATAAATTCCTAAGTGTTATGGTGGACATGTGGAGGCAACGGCAAGCAAAAATCCTGCGGTTATTTCGTAAAATCCACCGCGCTTTAGGTATTAGTCTCTTTCTGCTTTTTACCCTCATTGCGCTCAGTGGTTTATTGCTGGGTTGGAAAAAAAACAGTGGGGGGTACCTGTTGGCCAAGTCCTACCAGGGCACCAGCGATAAACAAGAAACATGGCTGCCGGTGGACTCATTGACTAAAATAGCCTTACAGGTGCTGGCAGACTCCATTTCCACAGACCTGCCGCCCCGCCTGGACCGCATCGACTTCCGGCCTGATAAAGGAATGGTGAAGTATGTCTTTTCCGATCATTATTGGGGCATTCAACTGGATTGTGTGACCGGTCAGGTCCTCACCATCGAAAAAAGACGTTCTGATTTTATCGAACACCTGCACGATTTTTCCTATTTCGACAAGCTGACCGGCACAAAAAATAGCAAACTTAAATTATTTTATACTACGATCATGGGCCTGGCATTACTGGGTTTTACCACTACGGGATTTTGGCTCTGGTATGGCCCTAAACTGATGCGCCAGCATAAAAACTAAGATCCGAAAGATTATAGATTATCAATCTAACATTATGCCCTTAGGCCTGGTCTTCCAGCCGCCATTCGGCATAGGAGGTGGGCGTTTCGCGTAGAATCATAGCGATTAAGGTCGTACCGGCCGGAAGCAAATGCCTGATTTTTTCAAGGAAAGACAACATCAGATTTTCACAGGTAGGCTGATAAGGGACCAGGATGACTTTTTCAAACTGCGAGGTCACCCCTTCTTCCTGAGCATAAGGTGCAAATTGATTTAACACCAGGGCATGGTCATATAAGTGTACGACGTGCTGGTTGACAATCTCTTTTAATTGTGCAAAATCGATGACCATGCCATTTTTTACATCGGTCTCGTCGGTTATCGGGTATCCGGTTACCGTTACCTCCAGGTGATAGGTGTGGCCGTGGATGTTTTTACACGGGCCGTCATAGCCGTACAAGGCATGCGCCATGTCGATGACAAAATGTTTTGTAACCCGCACTTTTTGTTGAGTCAAGGCACTCATTGCTGTATTTTGAAATTATATTTTTTGAATTTTGATGATGTTCACCGGGCAGTTTTTGGCGGCCAGCACCTGATCATCCCATTCATGATCATTAACCACCACCGAATAATAACCTTTATTCACCTTTCCGCCGACTAAAGTACATTTGCCGTCGCGTTTGGACATGCGCCAGCGGTAATCCGCCGCTTCCACGCAGGCATTGCAACCGATGCACTTGGCTCTCTGCTGGGTGATGCGAATCATTTGGCGGGTACCAGTTTATACAATTTGTCCGAGGGACGGATTTTTTCATCCACCGCCATGGAAAATAGATCCCCTTTGACCACTTTCTGGGTCACCTGGTCGTCTTTGCGCAATTCAGTGACCTGCATTTGAATGTAGCCGGTAGTGGGTCCGGTGATAATGACTTCGTCACCTACCGCCAGGCTGTGGGACTCGCATAAAAATTCGCCCACTTTTACCCGGTCAAAATATTTCACCCCCTTGGCCAGATAGACCTTGCGTTTGGATGCTTTGGATCCAGCTTCATCATTCCATTCGCCAATTTTGCGACCGAGGTAATAACCGTCCCAAAAACCGCGATTGTACACCTGTTCTAATTGGGCCATCCAGCCTTTGATTTTATCTTCCCCATAACTGCCGTCCAGATAACTGTCGATGGCTTCCCGGTAACATTTGGTGACCGTGTAGACATAGTCGGCGGAACGGCCACGGCCTTCTATTTTGAGCACACTGACCCCGGCGTCCAAAATTTTGTTTATAAAATTGATGGTACAGAGATCTTTCGCGGACATGATGAACTCATTATCCACTTCAAATTCGATACCTTCTTCATCGGTGACTTTATAGCTGCGCCGGCAATTTTGAATGCAGGCGCCGCGATTAGCCGAGGCGTAATGCGAATGCAGACTCAGATAACATTTGCCCGAAACGGCCATACATAAAGCCCCGTGGGCAAACATTTCCAGTTCTATGAGCTTGCCGGAGGGACCGGTGATCTCCCGCCGCCGGATTTCGCGATTAATGTCGGCGACCTGCATCAAACTGAGCTCGCGCGCCAGAACGACAACATCGGCGAAATTAGCGTAAAACTCTACGGTATCTACATTGGATACGTTGGCCTGAGTGGATATATGGATCTCCTGTCCTACTTTCTTGGCGTAATTCATCACCGCATGGTCGGCGGCAATGATGGCGGTGATCCCAGCCGTTTTAGAG
>JAYRWN010000444.1:0-2641 GCA_041917975.1 Saprospiraceae bacterium
CAAGGTTTGCTTTTAGGATTAGGATTAGCCTCCATACCGGTTATCATTGAGGAAAAACATCGGATTACTGCCGGGTATACTGCGGTGGATATTGACCCGGTGGTGGTAGATTTAGCCAGAAAATACACCATTCCTTATTTAAAGTCTCACGTGGACATATTTACCGCCGATGCGGCGGATTTTGTAAAAACCTGTACCCAGAAATTTGATTTTATTTTTATCGATTTATTTGTGGAGCTGGATGTGCCGATGAAATTTATGCACCATAATTTTATCAGTCGCCTTGCCGGATTGCTTACGCCGCAAGGCGTGATTTTGCAGAACTGTGTGGGCTTCGATGATCAGGAAATAAAACACACCACACTTTATTTTGAACAAGTATTTAAAAAACAATTTACGCATGCAGAGATGATCCCTATCTCCGGAAATATGATGTTATTCAGCGATCGACGCGTCATGCTCAAATAACCAATCAGGACAAATTTAATCCAATTTAGACGAGTTTTCTCAGTGTCAAGACAAAAGGACGAAAGGCAAAATCGAACTGAGACTGCCGGACAATCAAAGTGATAAAGTTTCAGCAAAGACAACTGACTACAACTTTGAGCTAAGGATTTTTGGTATCTTTCCGGACAATCAAATTAATTTATTTAGGCCGGCAAAAACCGACCGAGTTTACGCGGGGGGATCCGTATTATACCTCAGTAAAAATACGGCTAATTTGTGAAGCTCTGGTTATAGACCATTAACAGGAGGTGGTATTTTGCCAAAATGACCGCCACATTAATTTTCATAAATTAATAAGAATCAGTTAATATCGAATTGGAATCCTAAAATATTCAAATGCAACCATGAAAAATTATAAAATAATTCCCTTAGCCTTAATCATTCAGCTTGCTTTTTTTAAGCTGGCCATGGCCCAATCCGACACCCTGGTGCAGGTCCTGGAGCCCGGCATAATTTCTACCGGTTATAACGAACGCGACCTGGCTTTGTCGCCCGACGGCACAGAGATGTTCTACACCCTACTGGCACCACGTTTTGTATTTAGTGTGCTGGTTCACAGTCGTAAAATAAACGGTCAATGGACGACCCCTGAAGTAGCTCTGTTTTCCGGGGAATATGCGGATATGGAACCGGCTTTTTCACCGGATGGCCAAAAATTATATTTTGTGTCCCGCCGACCGGTGCAGGCTGAAGAGGTTAAGCAAGATTTTGATATTTGGTATGTAACTAAAAAAAATGGAACCTGGTCTGCACCACAACATACCGGTCCTGAACTTAACTCTACGGCCGATGAATTTTATCCCTCGGTCACTCAGGATGGTTCGATCTATTTTACCGCTGCGCTGGCGGAGAATAAAGGAGAAGAAGATATCTACAAAGCGCAGTTTAAACATGGCGAATTTGAAAAACCGGTTAACATTGGCGGCGGAGTTAACACGGCTTTGGACGAGTTTAATGCCTTTGTTGACCCGGCAGAAAATTATCTACTGTTCAGTGTGGTGAATGGCGAAGGTGATAACGGCCGTGGTGACCTCTACATCAGTTTTCGCAATGAACAAGGCGAATGGGGTCAACCCAAAAATTTGGGCCCGTCGGTAAACTCTCCGAGGTTGGATTATTGCCCTTTTGTACACCGCGACACGCTTTATTTTACCAGCGAACGCGCACGCCCGTTATACGAGGTGGGAAAAAAAATAAACCTGCGGGAATTTAAATCCCGTGCGGATAGCTGGGGCAATGGCGCCGGGGATATTTATTCCGTCCGGTTTAGCGACGTGCTGAAAAAGTTGAAATAATGGTTAAATCCAGTGCTTTTTTTCCTGGATCAAATACTCACTTTCAACACCAGCGGGTAAGTTAAATTCGCCGGCAATTGTACAGTAGTTGTTTTACCATCGGCTTTATACGGCATCTCCTGATTGTTACCCAATAGCAGTATTTTACTCTCCGCTTTCGGGGTGACCTGCGTAAACTGTAATTTTTGACCTTGCGGTGGTTTGGTGCAAATGACATAAGCCGTTTGGCCATCTTTATGATAGGTATAACGCACACCGTCGCCTTCTTCCCACGGACGGCCATTGCGCCGGGAGGCATAGATGGCTTCACCGTTTTGTTTCATCCAGGCCCCCATCGCTTGCAAACGCTCTACACTGGGTGCGGGGATTTCGCCTTCCGCTGTAGGTCCGACGTTGAGCAGGTAGTTTCCACCTTTAGCGGCACAATCGATCAGGTTATTAATTAATACTTCCGCTGATTTCCAGTTATGATCGGTAGATTTAAAACCCCAGGTGTCGTTCATGGTCATGCAGGATTCCCAGTCCAGGTCTACGGCCCCTTCCAGAATCTCCTGTTCCGGCGTGCCAAAATCCCCGGCATAACGCTGATCCCCTTTACTCATGCCTTGCATCCCAGCCCGGCCTTTGCCGACGCGGTTGTTGATGATCAGGGCGGGTTTAATGTTGCGCAATTCATTGTATAAATCACGTCCCTGCTCTTCTGTCCAGTCACCCATCCACTCTCCGTCAAACCAGAGTACCGCCGGGTCGTAATTAGCCAATAATTCGCGCAACTGCGGCTTCATATACTCCTGCACATATTTGGGAAAATCCGCATTAGCCGTATCGGTGCGATTGTA
>JAYRWN010000445.1:0-23561 GCA_041917975.1 Saprospiraceae bacterium
GGCGCATTATTACATTCCGATAACGAGCAGCCCTATACCTATAATGTAACTAATGTCCCGGCAGGTAGCTTCCAGTTTACAGCTATTGCCTTCGATAATTGCTCTACCCAACAAACGTCCACTCAGGTTAATGTAAGTGTTCAAAGCAGCGCTTCCTGTGCTGATGGAATAAAAAATGGAAGTGAAACCGGAGTGGATTGTGGTGGGTCGTGTCCACCTTGCCAGACTTCGGGATACTGTGCATCCAAAGGAAACAGTACGAATTACGAGTTTATCACCCGGGTCATTTTCTCCGGGATTGACAATGCCACTCAAAATACTAATGGCGGGTACGCAGATCATACCAACCTTATAGCGGTGGTGAGCAAAGGCGGAAGTTATCCGATCAGTTTGACTACCGGCCGTAAAAGCGGAAGCACAGCCTATAATGAGGGCTGGAATGTTTACATCGATTTTAATGCTAACGGGTCATTTGAAGATGCCGGTGAAATGGTGCTGGCGGCAGTAAGCGCTTCCACGGTGAACGGACAAATTAATATCCCGGTTACGGCAGCTGGCGGAAACACTCGCATGCGGATACAAATGCAGTATAAAGCCACCGTAGGCCACCCCTGCGTGAGTTTTGGCTTTGGAGAGGTTGAGGATTATACCGTACTGATTAATGGCGCTACGACGCCATGTGCCGGTAACCAAGCGCCCCAGGTAAGCCTCAGCAGCAACGCATCCTCTTACTCCACCGGAGCTTCCATTTTACTCACTGCAAATGCTGCCGATGCCGACGGTAACGTGGTTAAGGTTGAATTTTTTAGCAACGGCGTCAAATTGGCAGAGGACGTTTCCAGCCCATTTAATTATACCATGACAAATGCTCAACCGGGAACATATAGTTTTCAGGCCCGGGTCACCGATAACTGCAATACAACTGCTAACGCTTCACTCAATGTCACCGTATCCGGCGGTGTAGATCCCTGTGCAGGGAATACTGCTCCGGTGATAACCTTGACTACGGATAAAACGGCCTATACGACTGGTCAGACGATTATTCTCAATGCGAATGCTACCGATAATCAAGGCATATCGCGTGTAGAATTTTATTTGGGATCAACGAAACTGGGTGAAGTTGTTGCCCAGCCTTACCAATACGTTCACACGGCTTCTGCCGGGGGGCTTCTATCATTTACCGCTCGGGCCATCGATGGCTGCGGTGCTTCCCGGGATGCCAATGCTAACGTTACAGTCAACCAAACAAATACTTGTAATGACGGCATTAAAAATGGTGATGAAACAGGGGTGGATTGCGGAGGCTCATGCGCTCCTTGTGCTGCGTTAAAATATTGTTCCGCGCAGGGTAAAACCAAATACGAATATATTGGTCAGGTTATTTTCGGATCGATCAATCACGAATCGGGAGATAATGGTGGATATGGAGATTTTACAAGTTTTAGTACCGCGGTGACAGCCGGACAAGTTTATAATATCACCTTGGCACCAGTATATAAGAAAGATGCTTATAATGAGGGTTGGTCAGTATGGATTGACTCTAATCAGGATGGTGATTTTGATGATTCAGGTGAAAAAGTATTGAGCACATTAAAAAATGGTCGGTTTACTGCGGCTATTACCATTCCTGCAAATGCTAAAAATGGGGCGACACGGATGCGTATCATTATGCAATATAAAAGTTTACCGAGTGGACCTTGTACGGGACCGACCTGGGGTGAGGTGGAGGATTATACCCTGATCATTGGCGGTGGTCAAAACATTACGAATGAATTATCAGCAGAGCCGGATGTCGATGTAGATATTTTTCCCAACCCATTCCAAAATTCTCTTACTTTGAACATCAGTTACCCTAATTTTGGTACAGTTCTTGTAAAGATGTATAATGTACTTGGACAGCAAGTCCTGCAAAAAGTTCTGACCGGAAATACTTTGGAATTGAATTCATTACAACCCGGGTATTATTTTCTTGAAGTTAGAACAGCAGATAAAAAATGGATTAAAAAAGTGCTCAAGCACTAAACGATAATAGATTGGTTGGTTTAAGAAGTGAGAAGGGTGCCAAAGTGGCATCCTTTTCCATTTTAGGCCAGTATTGACTTGATTTTCAGCCTTTTTATGCTGGTAAGAGTATCCGAGTAAGAACGAAGCTGTTATCGCGGACGCTGGTTCAAAATGGCAATTATTACAGCCGTTCCCTCAAACCAAATTTTCCATTTTTAGGAGGAAAACGTTACATTTTTTGGAATGGTTGGCATGGAATAAAAAACCATTCCTTCCTCCATTCCTTTTTTTAAGTTTTCTTTGCTACGGTAATTTTAACCAAGTCGTCCATGAATTTTGTCACTTTAGAAAATGTCTCCCTGAATTTTGGAGATAAACTCATTCTGGACGCTATAAACCTTTATGTCAATAAAGGCCAAAAGATAGCCCTGTTAGCTAAAAACGGCTCCGGAAAAAGTACCTTGATGCGCATCATCACCGGACTTCAAAAGCCCGATGGGGATACTTATAAATATTATTTTCGGCCTGTTGCCACCGGATACCTGGCTCAGGAACCAGAACTTAACCCTGCACATACGGTGTTACAGGAAATTTACAGTGTCCAGGATTCGCGTGTCCAAGCTGTGGCGAATTATAGTCGAGCTCTAGCTGAAGCCCATGAGTCAAACCTGGCTGCCTCCTCTTCCCGATTGGATGAGTTACATGCTTGGGATTTACAAAGCAGTATCGCAGAAGTCCTGGAGAAACTACAGATCAATACTTTAGATACTTTAGTGAGTAACCTGTCCGGTGGCCAGGCTAAACGGTTGGCACTGGCCAAACTTATCATTGCTCAGCCTGAGTTTATCCTGTTGGATGAACCTACCAATCACCTGGATATTGAAATGATCGAGTGGCTGGAAGACTTTCTGCTTAAACCCGGTATCACCTTATTTATGATTACTCACGACCGTTATTTCTTGGAACGGGTGTGTGATCAGATCCTGGAACTGGATCAGGGCAAGTTATTTGTTTACCCCGGCAATTACAGTGTCTATTTAGAACGAAAAGCGCAGCGTCAGCAGTTTGAAAATACCATTCTGGAAAAAACGCGGAAACTGATGAACCTGGAATGGGAATGGGTGCGCCGAATGCCTAAAGCACGGACTACAAAGTCTAAAAGCCGCTTAGACCGTTTTGCGGTGATTCAGGAACAAGCTATGGGCGGAAAAACCGATGACCAATTAGATATCATTATTGAGCCCGCACGTCTGGGTTCAAAAATTCTGGAGTTGCATTATATCTCCATGGCCTTTGGAGCAAAAAAGTTATTTACAGATTTTGCTTATAAATTTCAAAAAGGAGAGCGTGTGGGCATTGTCGGACCGAATGGTGCCGGTAAGACCACTCTCTTGCGAGTGATGACCGCGGAAATCAAGCCAAGCGCCGGACGAGTAGTGTGGGGAGAAACGGTGAAAGTGGGCTATTTTAGACAAGATGGGATACTACTACTTAAAGATAAACGTGTTATTGATGTCATACGGGACATCGCAGATTATCTCCCCTTGAAGAACGGACGCAAACTTTCTGCCGAACAACTCTTGGAAAGATTTATGTTTTCACGACCACAGCAGCAAGTCTATGTCTCTCAGCTTAGTGGAGGAGAAAAACGGCGACTTCATCTGTTGGAAGTATTGATGACCAACCCCAATTTTCTTATCCTTGACGAGCCTACCAATGATCTGGACATCATCACCCTGAACATGCTGGAGGATTATTTAGTGCATTTTGATGGATGTGTTTTAGTGGTTACCCACGACCGCTATTTTCTGGATAAAATAGCTGATCATTTGTTCATCTTACGTGGTGACGGCACCATTAAAGATTATAACGGTTTATACAGTGAATTTCGTAGTGAAATGAGCCTCACCATAGAATCTTCTGCGCCCACTACCTCGTTGAAAAAATCATCCGCGGGCAGTGACCAAAAGGAAAAACGCAAACAATTGCGCAAGCTGGAGAAAGACCTGGAGGATTTAACCCGCAAAAAAGAGCGTATTTTAGACTGGTTCAGTACCGGAAATACTGATTTACAAAAAAGCCGTGAATACGATCTGGAACTTAAAACCATTGAACACGAGTTGGCGTCAAAGGAAATGGATTGGTTAGTGCTCGCCGAAGAGTTGGGTGAATAATATCTTACCTTTGCTCCAGGTTATTAATTAGGTAAAGTAACTCGGCGGTGATCATCGCGGTAGCTCCCCAAAGTACTTCACTGTACAAATCATAATAAGGCACTTTTGATAAAATAAATCCCTCGCTCACGGGGATATCCTGATGTTTGATACGACTGGTTTCAGACATGTAGGCACAGGAAGTAATAATGGAACGCTGGATTTCCTCCTCTTGCAGAGTTAGTTGAGGTTCATTTTGCAGATGGATAACATAGGGCTGCACGAGAAAATTTGATACGGGAATGTAAAGTGGAGTAAGCTCCCCCAGCCGGTGGTGGTCCTCGACAACAATACCGGTTTCTTCACGTATTTCCCGTTTAGCTGTATCCCAAAGGGTAACATCACTGACCTCCTTTTTTCCGCCGGGAAAACCGATTTGTCCCCGGTGTTGTAGGGGGCCCGAAGCACCGTGTCGTTTAACATAGATGAGATGAGTACCTTGCTCGAGGGGGAATAAGATTACTCCTACCGCAGAAAGTTGTGCGCTGGGTGGTGCTGTACGGTACCCCTGTGGACGGACGTCCATGAGCTGGTGAGCCACCCAACCCGGGAGTTGCTGACTCAAGGCAAGAGCCAGGTCCGCAGGATTTATAAACAATTTTTATCGAAATTATACGTTTTGCGGCGCGAGGACATTTGACTTTTGTAGATAATTGTCCAACGCCATGTGCATAGAGGGCGCATCGGCTGCCGGAGCCTTGATGTTAATGGTCAATCCTCGTTCTTCAATGGCTTGAATCGTACTTGCCCCAAAACCAGCCAAACGGGTTTCATTCTGTTTGAAGTCAGGAAAATTGCTGTACAGTGAATATATTTCCAGGGCATTAAAGAACACCAGGACATCGTAGGTGATATCCGCCAGATCGGATAGATCACTGGGTAAAGTTTTGTACATGACGGATTCCTGGTATTTAATACCCAACTTCTCCAGATATTCGATGATCGGTTTGGAGCCCAGATTGGACATGGGTAACAGAAAACGGTTACCTTCCCGGTGTTTTACGAAATAATTTTGCAGGTCCTCTATATTTTTAGTGCCGACAAACACTTTCCGCTTTCGGTAGATAATAAATTTTTGCAGGTAATTAGCGATCGTCTCAGTCTGGCAGAAGTACTTCGTATCCGGTGATATCTTACATCGCGTTTCTTCAGCAAGACGAAAAAAATTATCTATCGCATTACGACTGGTAAAGATTACACAAGGAAATTCATCTATCCTGATCCTTTGTTTTCTAAATTCCTTTTCATTCACGGCTTCTACAAAGATGAAAGGGCGGTAATCTATCTTTAACTCGTATTTTTTGGCCAGATCGTGGTAGGGAGTTTTATTTTGGGGTTCCGGCTGTGAGATAAGAATGGATTTTACGATTTTAAACTTTTCTGCCATATTCGTTGCGGACATATCTAGATATGCTTAGTTAACTGATTGGTTTAACAAATACTTCCCTGCAATTACTACAGGCAAAACGTCTACGACACAAAGGTAAAGAAAAAAATGGAATTTACTAAACACCAAAATTCTGGCACTCACCAGTAAGCCTCTGAACTGCCTGACAAAATATAATATCACAAATAGGACCAATCCCAAAATACCGGCTATTTTAGCCATTTCCGTGGGAGTAAAGGCTAAAAACCAGTTGATACAAAATAAAATAATGCCAAGACAGATGTTGAACTGCATCAGGATAAAGGAATATTGACTAACTTCCTTCTCAACTGGAAACAACAAATTCAATACAAACAATATGGTGTGTTTCATTCCGTAAATCAGGAACAAAGCCAAAATAAACCATAGAAATGAAACCTGGCGGTCAGCCGGCACATACTCTCTCTGCAAGAGATAAAAAAACAAGGCGCCTTGCGCCAAAAAGACCACATAAAGCAGGTAATACAAAACACTGGAAAACCCTTTCGAAAATTCACGATGAATAACCCTGAACTGATTGTCACTGGTTAACGATTTAAATATCTCGGGGACTAAACTCCGATTGATGTTGACAATGAATGTAATTAAAACTAATGACAAAAAAAGTACCCAAAAAATGTAGTTACTCAGGATGTTTTGGAACCTGGATTCAACGTCTTTTTTACTAATATCGATTGCTGGTGGGATCAACACGGCGGGTCCTTTAGCTGTGTCGGTGGTCAGCTTAGAAATGTCGGATGTCACGTCCTTGCTGGGTGTTTGTCCAGCGGTGTCTGAATGTAAAGGGGCGGAAGGCACCGTGGTAATGGTAGCCGGTGCTGGCAGGTCGGACTTGGTGGCACCACTGGTGGGTTTGTAGGCTGGGCTCCGCAGCTCAAATGGATTTTGTGCATTAACCGGTACCGACGTAGAACGTGTGGTGCTTTGTTGGGAAGCGGAGGGTGAATTTTTTGCGGTGTCTCTGCTTGAGCTGGATGGTGGAAATTGGATCGCCGGTGCCTGGGTAGCTGAAGCCGCTTTAACGCTGGTTTTTAGTGTATCTCTTTTCGACTGACCCGGTTTTATGTCAAAAGGATTTGTGGTCTGACTAAACAGAACCCACCCTGCCCACACTAGTACAAACAGAGTGACTATTGTTTTTTTCTCAGACTGGTTCATAGTCATCATGCAAAATTAGGATTTCTTTTAATTTCCTCTTGAATTTTAACCAAAAGGCCTTGGAATCAAAGCACTGACCTCTCACCCGCCTTGGTATGTTAATACCCTGTTAACCAGAAACTAAACCCACCGATTTGCTTTATTTTGTAGCACCGATGAAAAAAAGGGTCATCACCCGCATAGTTATTCTTGGTTCGCTACTGGTATTGTCCATGCTCGCCTTTCAATTTTATTGGGTGTATCAAAACTGGAGCATTGAAAACCATCGCTTCAAACAAACAGTGACCCAGGCGCTTTTTAAAGTCACCAGCGCCGTCGCCGATCATGAAAAAATTTCCTTGCCCGACCATAACCTGATCCGAGCTGTCAGCAATACCTATTTTGTGGTCAATATTAACAATGTCATCGATGCTGGAGTCCTGGAACGTTTTCTTATCCAGGAATTCCAAGCCAGGGACATCAATCTTGATTTTGAATATGCCATTTACGATTGTTCTAATGATGATATGGTTTATGGTGATTTTTGCAACATCACCAGCAAGGATTTTAAACCCAATTTTGATCAAATGCCTAAATATGAAGAGTTTACTTATTACTTCGGAGTCAATTTTCCCAACCGCTCTAACTCCATCTTTGTAAACCTCCGGCCTTCATTACTTTTCTCAGCTATCACCTTGTTATCCTTGCTATTTTTTGTAGCCACCATCATTGTGTTGCTTCAACAGAAAAAACTTTGGGAATTACAAACAGATTTTATCAATAACCTCACCCACGAGTTTAAGACGCCTTTATCTTCCATCCGCCTGGCCAACGAATTTCTGCAACAAACGGATCCTATAAAATCCGACAGTAAATTACAACGGTACACCAACATTATTCAAGAACAAAATCAACGGTTAAATCGTCAGGTAGAACGAATCCTGGATCTGGCTAAATGGGAAAAGGAAGACTTTGTGATCAATCCGCAACCTGTAGATTTACATGCCCTTATTCGTGAAGTTATCGACCAATATGCCTTACAAATCAACAATAAAAACGGTAAAATTGATCTTTCTTTACAAGCTACTCTCCCCGTCATCCGGGCGGATGAGGATCATTTGCTAAATTTACTTTCAAATTTGGTAGATAACGGGATTAAATATTCCTCTGCAGGAGCACATCTTACTTTTAGTACAACCGATACGAACCGCGGGTTGCGATTGGTTATTCAAGATCAGGGAATTGGTATTCATGCAGAGGATTTGCCCAAACTTTTTACTAAATTTTACCGGGTGCATACCGGTAATGTGCATAACGTTAAAGGATTTGGTCTGGGGCTGTACTATGTAAAGAAAGTGTGTGATGCCCACGGCTGGAAGGTGGAAGTGGCCAGTGAACCTGGCCGCGGCACTAGTTTCACAATTAATATTGTCTAATCTATTTTTTAAATTTTTATGGCTAAAGCTCACATACTATACGTGGAGGATGATGAAACGCTGAGTTTACTCACTCAGGAGAGTTTGTTACGACAAGGGTATCAGGTTGATCATGCCGTGGATGGAGAAGTCGCTTTGAATTTATTAAAGAAACATGTATACGATTTAATTATTTTGGATGTCATGCTCCCCAAAATGGATGGTTTCGGTGTAGCGAATAACATCCGGCAAAGAAATAAAGATGTACCCATTTTATTTTTATCGGCAAAGTCCTTAAAGGAAGATCGGATCCATGGATTTAAAACCGGGGCGGATGACTACATCACTAAACCCTTCAGCATGGAAGAAGTGCTGTTAAAAATCGAAGTGTTTTTACGTCGCCGTCGTTTGAGCGATTACCTGCCACCCGATGTTTTGCAGATCGGTATGTTTAGTTTCGATTACCCAAATTTAACCTTAACCGATGGAAAAGGATGGTCAGAAATATTGACCCAACGCGAAGCGGATTTACTGAAATACCTTTACAATCATCGCCAAAACGTCATTAAACGAGCCGACATTCTGGTGACCTTATGGGGCGAAGATGATTATTTTCTTGGACGGAGTCTGGACGTATTCATCAGCCGTTTGCGCAAATATTTTCAGCCGGATCCAACCGTTAAAATTGAGAATGTCCATGGTGTAGGGTTCAAATTAAAATGTTAAAAAAGGTATTTCTGCACTCTCTTGACGCTCCGATGTAATAAATAAGATAATCTTCTTAGAATTTTCTTGGTATAAAATCCGCTTTATTGACGATGGATGCAGAATTGCCAGTAGCCCTGATGACCAATAACCCTTCATTTTGAGCCATCAAGTTGCTGGCCTCATCTGCTTCCAGGTAAGCTACCGCACCGTAGATGGTGTACTGTGCATATTCGTCTAAATAAACGGACGCCTTCTTTAGTTTGGTGATAAAACTTTTTACATGGGAGACCCGCAGGGTAGTTTTAACCTCAACAATCACAATTTCACGACCATTATGAGCTATGATATCATATTCAAACTGCTCGCCATGGTGTGAACCACTTCGCCTTAAAGAGGTGTCGCGAACATGAAAATTACGTTCATTAAGTATTTTGACTAAATCACCTTCCACCAGACTCTCTACCAGTTTGCCCCATTGGCTTTCAAACAGTTCAAAAGCACGCTTAATCATTTTATCGGTTTCTTTGAACTTAGCATCAGTTTCTTTGAACTTAACATCGGTTTCTTTGAACTTAACATCAGTTTCTTTGAACTTAGTGTCAGTTTCTTTCTGGGATTGAATCAATTCCTTTAAAGCTATTTTAATCTCCTTAATGTCGGTTTCGATCATGGTGCTTTTGTTTTAAAAAACAAAATTAAGCTTAAAATAAATCTATCAGGGGCAAAAAAAACGCCCCGGAGTTTATCCCCGGAGCGGCTTCATAAACTTAGTTAGTATTTTTATAGCAGTGGTGCAATCACCAGGCTTACTACAGACATCAATTTTAAAAGGATGTTCAAAGATGGTCCGGACGTATCTTTAAACGGATCACCCACTGTGTCACCCACCACGGCAGCTTTGTGAGGATCAGAACCTTTGTAATACATTTTACCATTGATCTCCACGCCTCCTTCAAACATTTTTTTGGCATTATCCCAGGCACCTCCGGCATTCGACTGGAAAATAGCCATCAGTACACCCGTTACGGTTACTCCGGCTAACAATCCGCCTAACATCTCAGCACCGCCCAACAAGCCTACCAACACCGGCGAAACGACGGCCATTATGCTGGGGACGACCATCTGGCTTATGGCGGCTTTAGTAGAGATTTCCACACACTGACCATATTCGGCTTTTCCATCGGCCGCTTCAAAGGTGTCGTGATCTGCTTTACTCCATTCACTCATGTCCTTATCACCATTCCTACGCATGACTTCTAAGGCGGCTTTGAGTGCGGGTATTTCATTGAACTGGCGGCGCACCTCTTGGATCATGGACATAGCAGCTTTACCTACGGCTTGCATGGCCATAGCTGAAAATAATAGAGGCAACATGCTACCGACAAATAATCCGGCCATAACTTCCGGCTTGGAAATATCAATGGAGCTGATTTTGGTCGCAGTCATAAATGCACCAAACAACGCTAAAGCAGTTAAAGCGGCGGAAGCAATAGCAAAACCCTTGCCGATAGCAGCAGTCGTGTTACCAACTGCGTCCAGTTTATCGGTGCGATGACGAACATCCTTGGGTAATTCCGCCATCTCTGCTATCCCTCCGGCATTATCAGAAATGGGTCCATAAGCATCGACGGCTAATTGAATACCGGTATTGGCTAACATGCCCACTGCCGCTATGGCAATCCCATATAATCCTCCAAAGTAAAAAGCACCGATAATGGATACAGCTATAACCAATACGGGTAAAGCTGTAGAGATCATGCCCATGGCTATACCAGCGATAATGTTGGTTGCTGCCCCGGTCAGCGACTGACGCGCTATGGATTTAACTGGAGGATAACCGGTGCCGGTAAAGTACTCCGTAATTGCACCGATGAGCAAACCGGCGACTAACCCGATGATGGTAGCGAAGAAAATGCCGTTTGCAGACATAGCCCTTTGAATAGGGTTGCCGGCTGCATCACGGTAAAGCATATCCGAGTAAACCCAGCTTTCGGGTAACATCCAGGTAATGATAAAATAGGAAGCGATGACCATTACTATGGATGAGCCAAAGTTACCATAATTCAAAGCTTTTTGCGGGTTGCCACCTTCTTTCACCTTCACAAAGAAGGTTCCAATAATGGAGGTGATGATACCGGCTCCTGCTAATACAAGTGGCAAAATTACAGCGGATAAACCATTAAAGTTATCGGTAAAACCTGCTCCGATAAAAGCTGCACCCAACACCATGGTACCCACAATTGAGCCAACATAGGACTCGAACAAATCGGCCCCCATACCGGCCACGTCTCCCACATTGTCACCGACGTTATCCGCTATGGTGGCTGGATTCAATGGATGGTCTTCCGGAATACCGGCTTCAACTTTACCCACCAAGTCAGCCCCTACGTCAGCAGCTTTAGTATAAATACCGCCACCGACCCGGGCAAACAAGGCAATGGATGAAGCACCAAAAGAAAAACCGGTTATAACCGTGATGACCTTGTTTATATCCCAGCCCATGTTTTGATAGACGATAAATAATATACTTAGTCCTAAAACACCTAAACCTACGACGCCCATACCCATCACCGATCCACCGGTAAAAGCTATTTCCAGGGCTTTATTTAGTCCTGTACGGGCAGCTTGGGTGGTCCGGACATTCGCTTTGGTAGCTACGCGCATACCTAAGAATCCTGCCAGAGCACTGCAAAATGCCCCGATCAGGAACGATAATCCTACCAATGGTGAGGAGCCTTCCGTATTACCCGCTATGGCTAATAAGATAGCTACGGCGACTGCAAAAATAGCGATGACCCGATACTCGGCTCTCAAAAAAGCCATGGCTCCGGAAGCGATGGCAGCAGAAATCCGTTTCATGCGATCAGTACCCACCTCCTGTTTCTCAATCCAGGCTGTACGCCAAACCGTAAACAATAAACTGATGACCCCCAATACGGGTATCAAGTATAGTATGGTATTTATCATAAATAACTAAGTTAAAGTTGAAATAATCGGAACTTTTTTGAAACGGGTAAAAGTAAATGAAAAAATTTGCATGCCAAAGATATAAACTGTGGAATGCTTATAATTGCCTACATGAGATTATTTTTAGTCTTATTTAAAATTTAATTTTGACATCACTAAACAAAATGTTAACTTCGCCCTGGAATTGGAATTATAAGTGGCATGTTGTCTTACGCAGAAGAAAATTACCTCAAGACGATTTATAAATTAACGGAGTCTTCCGGCGCTTCCATTAACACGAACGCCATTGCACAAAACCTGGAAACCAGCGCTGCTTCGGTAACTGATATGCTCAAAAAATTGGCGGAAAAACATTTACTCCATTATGAAAAATACCGAGGCGCCAGCTTGACTCAGGAAGGTAATCGTCTGGCCACTCAACTCATTCGCCGGCATCGTTTATGGGAGGTTTTCCTGGTAGAAAAACTGCAGTTTAACTGGAATGAAGTCCACGAACTGGCCGAAGAATTAGAGCACATTCAATCGGTAGAACTTATCGACCGCCTGGATAATTACTTGGGTAATCCACGCTTCGATCCACATGGTGATCCTATCCCTAATCACGAAGGTAAATTCACTTTTCAATCCCGCCAGCCCCTTTCTGAATTAGAAGTAGGCGAATGGGGTAGGGTTTTAGGTGTGAGGGACCACAATAATGAATTTTTAACTTTTCTGGACAGTCAGGGTATATTTATTGGTTTAAATGTTCAGGTCATCGAAAAATACGACTATGACAAATCCACCAAAATACGCAAAGAACAAGGCCGTGCTCTGGTCTTAACTTATGAAGTCTTAAATAAGATCCTGGTTAAAAAAAGCGACCCTTCCGTAGAAAACTAATCAGTGTCTTGCGAACCTTTCTTATCGAAATTTAACGCAGCCCCCAGTCTAAAGTGAGCCCCTTTCCAGGGTTTGGAGTTTAAAACTGGAAGTATGTTGTCTGATACAAGAAATAGTTGACCACCTTGGAAGCTCCATCCACCATGCCAACCCATTTGCCATACTCCCCATGAATTATAAGTCAGGCTTACACTGGTTTCCAGCCCGGGAGTCTGCCGGTAACCAATTCTGGCCGAATAGACCGCTGGTTTTAGTTTCCCATTGGTTTGACCGGCAAAAAGTACGCTGGCCATCCAACGTTGAGCAAAATGATGGCGTATACTAAGGTATGTTTCACTGGGAGTAGCACTCCTGAAATTTGCCGGAAGAGTGACCAAATTTAAGTTATAGAGGGTGTCCGACAGGTCGAAACTTTCGAGGGTGCCGTGGTTAAAAGGTGGAATAATATTCACGCCCCGGATAGTCCGGTCTTGTTTTAGGGTCAGGGCCTGCCTATTTTTATTCCAGAACATTTGGCCCATGTTTATCCAGCTGCCTGCCACCGACCATTGGGGATTTATTATCAGGTGGAAGCCGACATCACCGCCCCATCCTGCGCCGGAACGCCCTCTCCATTCACCTTCCCACGTGTTGGTTGCCGGATTATGGTTCACCCAAAGCCCGGCCAGATGGTAAATCACATCAGTCTGTACCTGCACTTGATAGCCCAGTGAATCGGTGTAAAATGATCCTTGTCCCCGGTCTGTTGTAAAATACCCCATCCCCAGGTATCGATTGATCCTTATCCCTGCGTCTAACCAAGGCAGATGGTATCCCACTCCTCCGCTGATTTTATGCCAGGCTTGTCCTTCTGCATGATGGGATAAATCAATAAGTCTGCCGGTATAAGGAGCATTGCCATGTACCAGAAGATTAAGCCCATCCTGAGGATATTGCACCGACGCCATCCCTTGAATCTTGTGGCCGATCGACCAGGACCAGCGTTTTTTCCGGTGTGTGAGCAGCAGACTTTCTGCACTTATTTTAGTTTGGAAACGTCCAGTTGATCCTGGGACTAAACTCAAGGTTGATAAATCCAGTATTTGTTGACCATTTATTTTTTTGATTGACCCATCAAGCTGTATTGAAGGCTGAATGAATCCACCGGCTATTGAGGGTAAGCCGATCTGCCACCCTGGAGCGGTTAAGGCCGGATTTGTCCAGGACGCCTGGGGTACTTGTAAAAAATGAACTCCATTCTCCGGCTGAGACCAGATAGAACTGTTAAGGCAAAATAAACCTATACATAAACCGATTAGTTTTTTCATAGATCGGTATACCTTAAACCTAATTGGTAGGAAAAAGTCTGAGAAGACTTGATCGCAAACTCCTTATGGCCTTCATGGCTAAAGCGGACATGAACCACCATCTTGGCTGTCTGACGAAACCGCTCACTGCTCAACGGCAAAGGGAAATCAAATTCCTGGATTCCTTCCTGGGTAGCAATGATCTGATAATCCGGCCATAAAAAACCTTGTGCCGAACCATCTGCCCCCAACAGTTCGGCATTTATTTGGGCACCCAGCGGTAGCTGGTTTTCACTTACGCCGTGTATGGCTAGCCGACTGTTTGGAGGTAAACCTTTAAAATTCAGATCCACCGTATCTCGGACAAAAAAATAGTCGGCATAGCCCTGCAAAGGCACATAGATTTTGCTTTCTATGCGCAAAAAACTCGTGTCGGTCAGCCAAAAGGTTTGTTGCAGATTGAGTGGATTCATGATAAAATCCACATTAAAACGGATTTGGTGTGGTTGAATAGCAAATGTCTCCCCCAGATTGGAATTATCCGTGTTTATCTCCAAATGAGTAACTACTGCCCCATCCTCGGGATGTGCAGGGTGGGCGAAGGTTATATTTTCATTTTGCAAAGCAGAAGTGATCGGGAACCGTTCCATAGTGGGAGAAGAGGCATACAACTCCGTCACTTGCGCTGCTAACGGTATGCCGAAGGAATTGGTAATTTTGAGCAATATTTTTGGGGCGGATAAAATCACTTGTCCACCTTCCAGGTCGCGGAAAAAGGTGATCGGAATGGCTTGAGGTCCGCCCTTCAAGGTTCGTGTGTTGCTTTTCCCTCGGATGTAACTAAAACCAAGGCTTTTAATTGTAGCAACAGCCAGACTCAATCTACCTTGTGGAGTATTTTGAGCCCAAGCCTGATAGCGTAAATTGATTTGCCCATTTCTAGGGAGCAAAGTAATATTTTGTAAGGAGACGTTCGGTGACGTATAATTGACTGGGAGAGTGCCCTGGTATTTAAGGTTAAACACCCGTTCCCATGCTTTCGATCCGTCGCGTAGCTCTTCACTACCAAATATAACGTCTACATCATAAGGAAATGGCGAAGTGGCCGAAAACACCAAGGTGCTGCCCTTGAGCTTACCCTCACTAATCAGAAACCCCTGGACCGCCGGAAGCGGAAACTGGACCACAGAATCAGTCATGATGAGGGGAAGGTCTGCCGGCAAAGAGGGAATAAAATCTTTACCTAAAAGCGTCAAGTCATCCCCGCGGTACACCAATACCAGAAGATCATTTTCTACCAGAAGCTCTTCTAAATTGGGGCTTTGATGGACCAGGTCTGCTAGTCCAAATGTGCCATAAGCCAGGGGAATGGCATAAGTTTTTTCATTGGTGATGATATCATCTATTCTCCAGTTTTGGCAACCGGCAACCACAAGTGTACATATGAGCCAGAGGCTTTTATTCATGGTGCAGGAAATAATGCTGCCCAAGCGTGGGTATTTCGATCCTGCCAAACCCCTGATGCTGCAGGTGAGCTTTAAAATTTTTCTGTGTTTCCAACTCTCCATGTACCAGGAATAAACGACGGCAGGTGGCTTTTTGGTTTGTGATAAAGGTGGTCATTTCGTCGCGGTCACCATGACCGGAAAACGAATCCATGATAACAATGGTAGCCCGTACTTCCTTTTCTTCTCCAAAGACCTTAATAATCTTGTCTCCGCGCCGCAATTTGCCTCCGGGTGTTTCCAGAGTAGCATAACCCACCAGCAAAAAAGTATTGCGGGCATCCTCAATACTATTGTAGAGGTGATGTACCGATCGGCCGGCATTAAGCATGCCTGCTGCCGAAATGATAATGCAGGGATCGTCAGTGTAGTTTAACGCTTTAGATTCTTCTACGCTTTTTACAAATTTCAGATCGTTAAAACCAAAGGGGTTATTGTCGGTCAGCAAGTAGGTGGACATCTCCTCATCATAACATTCCGGATGTAATCCAAAGACGGTCGTTACATTCACGGCCAGAGGACTGTCTACATACACTTTTATGCGTGGCAACAAGCCTTTATTTTCCAGTTGATCCAGCATATATAATATTTCTTGGGTACGGCCCAGACTAAACGCCGGAATGATCAACTTGCCCCTCTTATGTACACACGTTGTTTTGATCACCTCCAAAAATTCGGCGATTTCGCTCGGCGCTTGTTCATGCAATCGATCACCATACGTGGACTCACAGATCAGGTAATCTACCGGGGGTAATGGCTGGGGGTCACGAAGGATGGGTCGATTCGGCCGGCCAATGTCAGCAGTAAATCCAAGCCGGATGGTTTCACCTTTTTCTTTAATGCGCAAAGCCACCGAACTGCTGCCCAGGATATGTCCGGCATCCGTAAAATAAACCTCCGTATCTTTAGTTATACGATACCATACATTGTAGGAAAACGAAATAAATTTTTCCATCGCCCTTTGGACATCGTTTTCGTCATACAAGGGTTCAGCGTAGGTGATTTTTTTATTCTTTACTTTCCTCCCGGACGCAATCTTCTTGGCAAATTTGCGGTTGTGATATTCCGCATCGGCTACTTGTATTTTTGCGCTATCCAATAACATGACGGCGCAAAGACTGCGGGTGGCATGAGTACACATAATCGGGCCTTTAAAGCCGTCTTTGACTAATTTTGGGATACGACCACAATGGTCGATATGCGCATGGGATAAGACCAGCAAGTCTATCTCTGCCGGGTCAAATAGCCATTTCGTATTCAGGTGTTCAATATCGGACCCCTGGAATAAACCGCAGTCCAGTAATATTTTAATACCAGTATCTAAAGTCACGAGATGTGCGCTACCGGTAACCTCCTGGGCTGCACCACATATTTTTAGTTCCATAATCTAAATTATTCTTCTTCGCTCAACGAATGGTTCTTAACCTCCTTTACCTTAATTTTTTTATCATCTAAATGGTGATTTAAAAAAGCATTGATGTTTTCCACCGGAGTGGTACTGATTATTTCACCAAATTCATTAATGGTAATATCAAAATTTTTTAAGGAGATGGGTTCCTTGGGGTTTATCTTTTTTGATCTAGTCATAATTCGCTTATGTTTAATGGTTCAATAAAAAATGTATGCGGCGCACCAGAGCCTCACGGCCTATGAGTACACACATTTCCAATAAATCCGGACCGGTTAGAGCTCCGGTGATGGCCAAACGCAACATTTGAAACAAGTCGCCGCTTTTTAATTTTTGGTCTTGCCCAAATGATTTGAACAATTGCTCCAAACTATCACGGTCGAAAGTACCCAGTTCTTTCAATAAATCGGGAAGAACCCTAAAAGCGGTTTTGAGCTCGGCAGACCATTTTTTTTGTAGGACCTGTGGATCTAAAATGGCGGGGTCTTCAAAAAAATATTTGCCATGTTTTCCAAATTCAACCGTGGTGTGCATCCGGTCTTTCATGAGGCGAATAAAATTTATCAGAAAATCGTCATTCTGCCCCTGGAAAATATTTTGTTTGATTAATTGTTCCTTAACTAGGGGTAACAATTCATCGGCGCTGCTTTGGGTAATATATTGATGATTGAACCATAAGGCTTTGTCATAATCAAAACGGGCTCCTGCTTTGCTGACCTGTGCCAGGTCGAAAGCGTCGATCAACTGCTCCATAGAAAAGATCTCCTGTTCGGTACCTGGATTCCAGCCTAAAAAAGCCAAAAAATTGATCACCGCCTGGGGCAGGAATCCTTTTTCTTTAAAACCTTCATACCAGCCGTCTTCGTCATCCTTCCAAGCCATTGGGAATACGGGGATACCCAGTTGATTGCTGTCTCGTTTACTTAGTTTGCCTTTGCCGTTAGGTTTCAGGATAAGTGGCAGATGCGCAAACTGAGGCATAAAATCTTCCCAACCAAAGGCCCGATAAAGGAGTATGTGGTGTGCCGTACTGGATAGCCATTCTTCCCCACGCACCACATGAGTTATTTGCATCAGATAATCATCTACTACGTTAGCCAGATGATAAGTGGGTAAGCCATCAGCTTTCATCAGTACTTTATCATCCAGTTCATTGCTGTCAAAGATAACTTCACCACGAATGACATCCTGAATATGAATCTGTTCGTCAGGGTCTACTTTTAACCTGATTACATAGGGTACCTGGTTAGCCACTTTTTCTTTAACGTCCTCAGCAGGCAGAGTATAACTATTGGTCATGGTCATCCTTACCTTGTGATCATATTTTTGGGCCATATTACCTTTGGCCGCTTCACGTTCACGCATGTTTTCTAAGTCTTCCGGCGTGTCAAAAGCGTAATAAGCATGCCCGCGACGGATGAGCTCCTGCACATAATGATCGTACAAGACTTTGCGTTCGGACTGCCGGTAAGGTTCATGGGGCCCACCGAGAGTCACACTTTCATCCGGGAGCAAGCCCAACCAGGCCAGAGAAGATTCGATGTATTCTTCAGCTCCCGGAACGTATCGCCCCTGGTCAGTATCTTCTATGCGCAATATGAAGGTGCCGTCGTATTTCCTGGCTAATAGATAGTTGTACAGGGCCGAACGGACCCCTCCGATATGTAAGGGACCTGTGGGACTCGGGGCAAATCTTACTCGCATAAAGTATAGTGATATTATTATATGTAAAAAAAATTGATATACAGTGGTTAATAGATTAAATTTGCTTATTATTTTAAAAAAATTCTAAGCAGCGTAACCGGAACGTTCATCGTTTTATATACACTTATAATGAAGCGCTCCGGTGCGAAATTATAACATTCCATGAACTTTGTTAATATCGGCTATGTACATTATTAAAACCCCTAATTTCATCCAAAGCCTCTTTCCGAACTTTGTGTGGCGGATGAATATGGAGGAATCAAAGACCATCTATCTTACCTTTGACGATGGACCTATACCTGAGGTAACACCCTGGGTGCTGGATGTTTTGCAGCAATTCAACGCCAAAGCCACCTTTTTTTGCGTAGGGGACAATGTGCGCAAACACCCGGAGATATTCCAACGCTTGCGTGCGGAAGGCCATCTCGTGGGGAATCACACCTATAACCATATATCTGGATGGAACACCGACAACATCCCCTATTTTCATAATGTGCGAAAATGCGCCAGATTGGTGCGTTCAGGCTTGTTCAGACCACCATACGGAAGACTGAAACCCCAACAGGTACAGTTTTTGCAAAGGCATTATAAAATAGTCATGTGGGATGTGCTCAGTGCAGATTTTGATCGGGATACTACTCCACAACAATGCTTGCAAAATGTACTTACACACACCCAGGCAGGCTCTATTGTGGTCTTTCACGACAGTGTTAAAGCTTTCACAAATTTACAATATGCCCTACCCAGGTGTTTGGAATATTTCGGAAATTTGGGTTATAAATTCCAAACTATTAACGAAAATAGCCTGGTTAGCGAAGCCAACTCAAAAAAAATAGCATAATTCTCATAGTTTTGATTTTTAGGTAAACAGCCATCCGGAATGGGGGCTGTTTTTTTTTGTTGTCACACTCGCAGGTGCTAACAGTCCTTGGTACCAGCACAAAAACACCACACTATAAAAATTAAAAAATAAGAATAATTTTGATTCGGCTGAAGGCGATGCCTTCGTTTCACTTACCGTTTTTTTAAAACTTGCTTATGTCTAAAGGTAATCGTCTTACGCTGTACATTCTCTTGGCTATGGCCCTCGGGGTTGCAGTTGGCTACATCGTTCATCAAAATTCTACACCGGATTTTATCGGCAAGTTTTCGGCGAATATTAAAGTACTTACCACGATTTTTCTGCGTCTGGTGCAGATGATCATCGCTCCCCTGGTCTTCAGTACATTGGTAGTTGGTATCGCCAAACTCGGAGATCTAAAGACGGTGGGCCGTATTGGCGGAAAATCCCTGCTGTGGTTTATTTCCGCTTCGCTGGTAAGTTTATTATTGGGGATGTTTCTGGTCAATGTTTTCCAACCCGGTGCAGGCATTGACCTGAGTAATGCAGATACATCAGGGGCCCAGGACCTCATCGGTAAAACACAGGAGTTTTCTTTCCAAAAATTTATCGAACACGTCTTTCCTAAAAGTGTATTTGAGGCAATGGCCACCAATGAAATTTTACAATTGGTTGTGTTTAGCATCTTTTTTGGCGTGGCTAGTACGGCCATGGGCGAATTTTCAAAACCCCTGATCCATGCCCTCGAGATCGTCTCGCACATCATCCTCAAAATGGTGAGCTATGTGATGGCGTTTGCTCCATTAGGCGTTTTCGGAGCAATAGCAGCAGTGATCGCTACCAAGGGACTCTCGGTTTTTATTTTCTATGGCCAATATTTGTTGTTCTTTTTGATTGGGATAATCTTGTTATGGGCGATCCTTATCGGGGTAGGCTTTTTAATCCTGGGAAGACGCGTGCCGCGGCTTCTCCGCCGTATAGCCCAACCTTTGCTCATCGCTTTTAGCACCACCAGCAGTGAAGCGGTATTTCCTAAACTGACGGAAGAATTGGAGCGCTTCGGCAACAGTTATAAAATTGTTTCTTTTGTTCTTCCCCTTGGCTATTCTTTTAATCTCGACGGCTCCATGATGTACATGACTTTTGCCAGTTTGGCCATCGCCCAAGCTTATGGCATTCAGCTGGACTTAGGTACACAACTCACCATGTTACTGGTACTCATGCTCACCAGCAAAGGGATAGCCGGTGTACCGCGGGCTTCTTTAGTCGTAGTTACAGCCACTTGCGCCATGTTTAATATTCCCCCTGAAGGCATCGCTCTTATCCTTCCCATAGATCATTTTTGCGATATGTTTCGCAGCATGACTAACGTGTTAGGCAATGCTTTGGCCACCAGCGCCGTCAGCCGGTGGGAAGGTGTCCTCGGTGATGACCATGACCAAAGCTAACAGGGGAGGGAATATTGCTATTGGCGTACCATTATTTACAAATTATGGATTTTTGCCATAATTTGGTATGGTCTTTGTTATATTAAGTTTACCCAATATGCTTAGACCAACCAATCCCAATTTACTATGTATATAGTTTAAAGACTATATGCCTGGGAGTCTAAAACCAATTATAAGTGCAGTATATCTTTGATGTGCTGCATTTTTTATTTTATTCCACCTGGTCTAATGACCCACACAAATCACCCCTAGTCTATGGATGTTCTTTTTCCAAATGATAGTGTAGTTAACCGCTGAAATAACCGCTTCCCTGGCGGTGTATTCCTGCGATTGGACGTGAAACGACTAATTCCTCTATCGTGTGTAACCAGGAGATATTCCGGTCTTGCAGGGCAGAACAATAATTAGTGATAGCCAGGGTTATCGTGATAAAGCATATTAAACCAGCTAAAATTAGTCGGTACAATGGGTTGTCAGAAGAGTCAATTAACTTTTAGGGATAAAAAACGATTCTGATCTAATTTTTTTCGCCATTTTAACTTTAGTAGGGAGGTTCGCTTTGCCCCCGGTCAAATTCAGGGTCTAAACAAGACCCTAAACTTGCTATTGGTTAAATTTTATCCTTGCCCATTAATTATTTCAGCCAGGCCCTGGATGCGTTCGATGTCGTATATGGTGATCTTAAAAGCTTTTTTCTTCAGGTGCCTCAGATTGAAGTGAGAGATAATGATGGAATTGAAACCTAGCCGTTCGGCTTCGGCTATACGCTGTTCAATACGGCCTACGGCGCGAACTTCCCCGGTCAGGCCGATCTCAGCGGCAAAACCCATCTTGGGCGGTATCGGTAAGTCTTCCTGGCTGGATATCAGTGCGGCACACACCGCCAGGTCTATCGCCGGGTCCTCAATGCGCAATCCTCCCGCCATGTTGAGGAAGACATCTTTTTGTCCAAAAAAATAACCACAGCGTTTTTCCAGGACGGCCAGTAGCATGGACAGCCGGCGTAAGTCAAAACCGGTAGCTGACCGTTGAGGTGTGCCGTAGATAGCTGTGCTGACCAGCGCTTGGGTTTCGACCAGCAGGGGCCGCTGGCCTTCAATCACCGCGCCAATGGCTGAGCCGGAGTAGGATTCATCGGTCTGGGAGATGAGCAGTTCGGAGGGGTTGGTGACCGGCTTTAGCCCATCGCTGCGCATTTCATAAATCCCTATTTCATCCGCGGAACCGAAACGATTCTTGTGCGTGCGCACGATGCGGTATTGAAGATGACCGTCCCCCTCAAACTGGAGCACTACATCCACCATGTGTTCGAGTAATTTTGGTCCGGCGATTTGGCCTTCTTTGGTGATGTGGCCGATGATAAAGACCGCAGTGTGGGTTTTTTTACTGAACCTTAGCAGTTCCCCGGTGGTTTCACGAATTTGAATAAAACTGCCGGGTGTGCTTTCCAGATTGGGTAAATATAAGGTCTGAATTGAATCTATAATCATGATCGCCGGTTGAAGCGTTTTGGCTGCATCCAGCACGGCATCTAAATCGGTATCGGTGATGAAATAGGTGTGTTCCCCATTTAAACCCAGACGGCTGGCGCGCAGTTTAAGTTGTTCCAGACTTTCTTCACCGGACACATAGAGCACTTTTGCCGGATTAGAGAGAGCTTCTTGCAGCATGAGGGTAGATTTACCGATGCCCGGGTTACCGCCCACCAGGATGAGTGACCCTGGTACGATACCTCCGCCAAGTATACGGGCGAGTTCCGGATCAGCCGTTGGCCAGCGGTCCTGACCGGAGGCTACGATCTCATTAAGTTGGCGGGGTACGGGCGAGTTCTGCCGGGCTGCAATTTGGGTTTTGCTGGTCACGATTTTTTCTTCCCGGTAAGTATTCCAGGCGTTACAGGCTGGACATTTTCCTTCCCATTTTGGGCTTTCGTGTCCGCAGGACGAGCAATAAAAAACAGTTTTAGTCTTTGACATGATTTTATAAGTTGGTTGTCCCCGGAAGAATTTAAAAAATATTTTATAAATAATGTGACCTTAAGATAGAGTAACGTCAAAAGGTAAAATTAAAAGAAAAAGTTCTTTTAGTCAGCCCTCGACCCTTAAGGGTTGGGGAAAAATGTAGATTGTTTTCAATTGGTTTTTTGGGGTTATGCGGGGTACACCGGAGCAATCCGGGGTGCCCCGTTCTTGTTTATTCTTATAACCGATCATTTGGTTAAATCAAGGTTGGTCAATCCCTTTTTAACTTTTTTTTAGGGTTCGGCAAATTTTAGCATGATAATTGCCGTTTAAGCTATAACCCGGTTCTAAGGGTAGCCCTTGGTGACCGCTTACACGATTTATTATTAAATTTTGAAGTCTTAGCTATTGGGTCAGTTTAAGTGGACATATGTAGATGATATCGGCCAAAGATTTAATATTGGCTTGGTCCACGGTAATAAAACGGGCCATTTAATGGTTTATTGTAATCAAAAAATCATCGTAGTCGATTTTCATGTCTTTAAGACGAAGACCTATAGCTTTTTTATTGAAGACGAGCTGTGTAATCTTACCATCGAAATCAAGGATAATCGCTGTTATTACGGTTTGGAAATCGACAAAGACACCCTCACGCCTAA
>JAYRWN010000446.1:0-2665 GCA_041917975.1 Saprospiraceae bacterium
AGAGAATTCGCCGTACACCGTTATTCCTTCCGGGTCAGCTTCCGGATCAGGTCTTACCTCCGCCACCATCAATGGTTATCTGAACGATCAACCGATCGGGGCTTTTTATTTAAAAGAATTTATCGGCATTGATGAGCAAGGCCTGAGTAAATTCAGAGACACCGATGGAGATGGAATTATTTCTGATAAAGACCGCGTCGTATTAGGGACTGCTTTACCTAAAACCATTTACAGCTTTTATGGGGATTTAGGTTATAAGGGGTTTATGTTCGCTTTGAATTTTAATGGCATCTCCGGGAACAAAATCTACGACAATACGGCTAATTCCAATTTTTATAAATTAAGATTGTCCAAAGGGGTTAATGTTACGCCGGCTGCCTTGGATTATGACAAAGAGTCGGTGAATAATGCCGCACCGGTTTCATCGCGATACCTGAAAGATGGCGCCTATCTGCGTCTGAACAATGCCGTGCTTAGTTATGACATCAAACCGGGAAGGATTGGATTAGATAAATACATCCGGGGATTAAGATTATCGGTCACCGGTCAGAATCTATGGTTACTGACAGACTATGATGGTTACGATCCGGAGGTAAATACGGACCGCAGTATTAATGGAGTGACCTCCTACGGCATTGATTATTTGAGTTATCCCAAAGCCCGTACAATTATCTTCGGGTTAAATGTTTCATTTTAAAAAATCGCCACCATGAATAAAATTAAAATATTCTTTTCCTTCATGCTGTTGCTACTTTTCTCCAACAGCTGCACCGATCTTAAAGAAGAGGTGTTGGATGAAACTTTATCGGTAAAACTGACCGATGTGGATGCAGCCAACGGTATTATTGCTCCGGTTTACGGCAAGTTTACGGATATTTTTACCCATACGAATTTTTTCGCTTTACAGGAGATCTCTACGGATGAAGCTATTTTACCCTATCGGGGAGGCACGGACTGGGGAGATAATGGTATTTACATTTCTCTGCACAAACATCTCACCACCAGCACTGATCCTAATGTACGCAACACCTGGAATCACATCGTACAGGGCATTTCCCGGGCGGTAACCGCTATAGATGCTTTACCTACTCTGACCGCACCGTCCACAAAAGTATACCTGGCGGAAGCGCGTGGTTTACGGGCTTATTACTCCATGTTGACGCTGGATTTATTTGGCATTGTGTTCGTAAAAGAAACTCCGGGTGAAACGTCAAAAATCATTCGCGGTGCGGAAGCTGTGGATTACATCCTCAATGAGTTTTTAGCCGTGGTCAATGATCTGGATCCCAGTGTTGGTCCAGGGCGGCTGACCCCGAATGCGATCTACGGCTTGCTGGCCCGCCTGCACCTGAACGCGGCCGTTTACCGGGACATCTATGCCAGCGCTTTTAATTTTCAGTCCTCCGACATGGATAAGGTTATTCAATATTGTGATCAAATTATTTCGTCCGGCAAGCATCAGCTGAGCGCTGATTATTTTGACATCTTTGGCAATAATAATCACGATAATAAAGAATTGATTTTTGCGCACGACCAGCGTCCTGACCTCAATGGTCATAACCGTTTGGCTTATTTTTCCCTGGCGGGTGACCATTTTCCTCGTCCGGAATTTGTGAATGCCAACGGTACGGATGGACCTGGCATCACGTCTGACTTTTACCAAACCTGGGCGCAGGCTTACGCGCCATTGGATCCTGCGCAGGCAGACCCTCGTTTTTATAAAAAGAATTTGTTTTTTAAAGAGGATGGGGATACTTGTATCGCAGCTACGGCATTTAAAATAGACCGGGGTATCTTACGCGGCCAGCAATATGGTTTGCTTAGAGTAAGTGGTGCTTTTGTAAAGTGTGCCGATGGTAATTTGAAAGTAGGTGCTTTATACAATGTAAGCCGGAATAAACCGGACCTGGCGGTTAATTTTACCGAGAAAATAGATTTTACCGTCGAAGGAAGTAATTACAGCACGGGATACCGGGTGGAAAAATATGAATTCAGCAGTAAATCCGTGAGCGGGCGGAATTTTGGTGAAGCCGACATTTCCCTGTTACGTCTAGCCGATATTTATCTGATGCGTGCCGAAGCGAAATTGCGCAAAAGCAATGATCAGGCCGGCGCTTTGTCCGATGTAAATACCGTACGTACCGCCAGGACCACCGGCGTGGCCCCGACCTCTCTGTCATCCATAAATTTGGAGACACTATACCGTGAGAGGGGTTTCGAGTTTTATTGGGAATTTTTACGCCGCACCGACATGATCCGTTTTGGAAAATATGAAGGGACCTGGACGGAAAAAGACAATACGGATAAAAATAAACGGATATTCCCGATTCCACAGACAGCTATTGACGGGGCTTCCAACCTTCCAGGTTATCTGGTGCAAAATCCGGGCTATTAATTATTTAACTTGAGTGTTCCATAGTCACCTGTTCACACTAATATGGTGGAGAGTTTTTTCGAAAGCAGCTGTCCAATCCGGATCAGCTGCTTTTTTTATGACTTATTTTTACCACCTTATTTTGGTCATTCTGTTTGTATGTTAAAAGCAAAAAATAAAAAATAAATCCATGCGAATTTCTCCTGCCACCATGTATGCTGACTGTTATGGCCGTTATGCCATTGCGGCGGTAAATGTATTTACCATGGAGCAAGTGCATGGATTATTTGC
>JAYRWN010000447.1:0-29266 GCA_041917975.1 Saprospiraceae bacterium
ATAATGCTGCCTTAAGCATCAACAAATATGCGGACGATGTAACCGAGGTGGTGGTGGGGCAGACGATCACCTACACCTACGGGGTCAGGAATAACGGTAATGTGACGCTAAACAACGTGACGGTGAGCGACGTGATCAACGTGGGCACAGGCATGTTAAGTGTGATCAGTCCGGCGAGTGTAGGGACGTTAGTGCCTGGGGATTCGACCACATTTACGGCGACGTATGTGGTAACTCAGGCGGATATCGACAATCAACAAAACATTCAGAATACGGCTACGGCCACAGGTACATACAGCGGTACGGATTACACCGACAGCGATACGGAAAGTGTGGATGTGGCCGATGATAATGCCTCCCTGAACATCAACAAATATGCGGACGATGTGACCGAGGTGGTGGTGGGCCAGACGATCACCTACACCTACGGAGTCCGGAACACCGGCAACGTCACGTTAAGCAACGTAACGGTCAGTGATGTAATTAATGTAGGCACAGGCACGTTAAGTGCGATTAGTCCGGCGAGTGTGGGGACGTTAGTGCCGGGGGATTCGACCACATTTACGGCGACGTATGTGGTAACGCAGGCGGATATCGACAATCAACAAAACATTCAGAATACGGCTACCACTACTGGTACATATAGCGGCACGGATTACACCGACAGCGATACAGAAAGTGTGGATGTTCAGGATGCCCTGCCTGAGATAAGAATTAGGAAAAGAATTATTTCGGGTAATCCGTATTCAACGGTAAATGGAATAATAAATTATGAATATTCTATTTTCAATACCGGTAATGTAGTCCTTGATGGACCCATAGTAGTAATTGATGATAAAATAGGGGTGATAAACAATTGTATAGCTGTGCCAATAAATCCAGGAGATAGTGCTACCTGTTCGGCAAATTATGCAGTTTCCGCACATGATCTAAATGTGGGCACGGTGGTAAACAATGCTTATGCTACTGTGGACTATAATGGAACACCTGTATTATCGGACACTGCCCAAGCTATTGCGATAGCGATTCAAAATCCGGGTATCCGACTGTATAAACAGGGTGCTTTTAATTTCAATGGTACCGTACAATTCACATTTACAGTAATAAACACTGGCAATTTGACCTTGTATAATGTTGCCATAAGTGACCCTAAACTTACCAATATAAATTGTGCTCCGGATAGTATTTTAGCTGGTGAGAGCGTAACCTGTACAGCTGACGCTTATATTCCAACGGTAGCGGATACTGTAGCCGGTTACATAGAAAACACAGCTTCGGTGACTGCTATAACTTGGGATAATCAGGTCATTACGGATGTATCCGACCCCGGTAATGATGGAATTGAAACTACCGATGGCCAGGGCCAAACTGATGGTGATCCAACCAATGACCCAACTGTTCTACCAATTGTCTATTTTGACCTGGCAATGATTTATACTTCAACTAATGCTGTTGTTACCAAAGGTTATTCAAATACATTCACCTATACCATTTATAATCAAGGAAATCAAGATGCCTATAACGTAGACCTGGTTTGTTATTTACCGGTTGGTATTTCTCTAAATGATCCAACTTGGCAGTTGATGCCGGGAGGGTATGCCGGTCTTAATACACCTGTGCCATTTATTCCTGCTGGAGGTCAGATTACGGTGAGTATTAATTTATTTATTCCATTAAATTATTCTGGATATACATTGACCACAGCAGGTGAAATAAGTTTTGCCGATAATGATACAGACCCTACGAATGGATCGCTACCTGATGCAGATAGTAATTTTGATGCTTTAAATACGGATGTTTTTGGTGGAGATAATATCATCAATAATGCGAATGGTGATGAAGACGATCACGATTGGGAAACAATTGCTCTGTTGGATAATACTTGCGGTATGAATGTTACTGTGCAAAAGCAGGATGTACGGTGCTATGGTGAAGCCAATGGACAAATAACAATAAATGTTACTGGAGGTAATGCACCATATTCTTACCAGTGGAGTAATGGAGCAACCACAAAAGATTTGACCGACTTACGGAGCAATACTTATACTTTAACGGTAACAGACATACTAGGATGTAGAATTGTTGTACCGGTGGGGATTATTCAATTTGCCCCTATAGAATTTTCCTATAAATGTCAACACATCAGTTGTTTTGGGGAGAGAAACGGATACCTTTCAATAACAAATGTCAAAGGGGGAAGTTATCCTTTCACTTTCGAGTGGAGCACGGGTGATGCAGGCAACACTATAACCAATTTAGGTGCCGGTAAATACCGGGTTACAATCACGGATTTTGCCGGTTGCGCCAAAATTGCCGAATTTAATATTCCACAACCTGCACGCATTACCATACAAACTTCATCTACACCCGTGACCTGTTTTGGGGGCCAAGATGGGACAGTACAATTAACCATAACGGGTGGTACTGCTCCTTATAAATTTTTATGGAGTAACGGTAGCACTACTTCTACAGTCTCGTCGCTATCTTCTGGCAATTACACGGTTACGGTTAGCGATAGTTTGGGTTGTGTTGCAACACAAAATATCCGGATTGAATCTGCAGAGGATTATCAGATTGAAATTGCGAAAATTGATAGCAAATGCAATGGCGGAGAAGCTATGGTATTGGTATATGGTGGACGGGAACCGTTTAAATATAAATGGAGCACAGGATCAACTAGGGGGCTAATCAAAGGATTGATGCCTGGAAAATACTCGGTTACCGTGTCAGATAAATATGGTTGTTCGCGCGTCGCAACAACCACCATTAGCGCCGTTCAGGCCGACCTGAAGGCAATGATTGAGGCCAAACTTCTTTCTTGCGGTGGCTCGGAATATGAGCTTTCAGTGACAGCAAGTGCTGAGATTGTGAAAGTTCTTTGGACCGGACCCGGTGGATATAAATCAGCCGATTTTACACCGAAAGTTACTAAAGCGGGCGAGTACAGTGTTATGGTCACCGACCGATTTGGATGCACAGCTACCTCAAAAACAACCTTGGTCGCTACTGAGCTTGGTGATCCCCCAATAGTTAGTTTGGGTGCTGATGTCCGTATATGTCGTGAGGACAGCATTATATTAACACCGCAGGTTAAAGGCGGCAACTCTCCGTACACCTTTCAGTGGAACGGAGGCTTGCCTGGATTGCCCTCGGTGGTGGTTGGGCCAACCTCAGATAAATATTATGTGGTGACAGTTACCGATGCAAAAGGTTGTACGGCAGTAGACGAAATCAGAGTTAGTGTAATTGACGGGGTGAGAGTTAAAAAACCTGATGACATAGAAGTTTGTCCAGGTGAAACTACCGAACTTGCTATCACTCCCACAGGCGGATTAAAGCCATATAAGTACGTCTGGAACGTAAGCACTTCCACCACACCAGCAATTAAGATTACGCCGCAACCTGGCCAAAACTATATGGTGACCGTGACAGATATGAGAGGGTGTACTACTGTGGCAACATTTAAAATCAACATAAAGCAGTTGATCATCAAAGAAAACGTTGAAACAGCCAGTTGTACCGACACTTCTCTGACCTCTTTGGTCCAATTATCAGCTGAGGGTGGTACCGCTCCTTATAGTTATAAATGGCCAGACGGAGATACTTCAGCCATTCGTAGGAATTTGAAAAGTGGCGATTATACCATCACCGCCACTGATGCTAAGGGTTGCAGTGCTGCCAAAGAAATAATTCTCGCTAAAACTCAGCCTTTTAGTATGGAGATTGTTTCCTCCGGACAATTAGATTGCCGGTCTGACAGCGTATTTTTAAAGGTCAAAGCCAGCGACTTATTAAGCAGTATCAAATGGAGTGGGCCTAAGGACATGGAAAGTCAGGACAGTGTCTTAATCGTTACCTTGCCTGGCCGGTACACGGTGACGGTCGAAAGTATACATGGTTGCGTTAATTCGGATGAAATATTTATCGAGAGCCATCAGACAAAACCAAAGATAACTGCAGATAAGCCTTTATATGTATTATCCTGCAACGGCAGTATTAAAATACTTGTAGTGTCTTCAGAAGACCATGTTACCTACGAATGGTCCGGTCCAAACCAATTCACCTCGAGTAAATCAAATCCGACCATAACAACCGGTGGTGAATATCAGGTAACAGTAACTAATGCCTGGGGCTGTACATCTTCGTTGGTCATCCCGGTAGTACAAGATTCTTCGGGAGGAGTAGGTAATTGGGTATGGCATGATGCGAATGCCAATGGTTTGCAAGATGCGGATGAAACAGGAGTAGCAGGTGTACACCTAAGGCTCCATGACGCTTCATCCGGAGAGGTGCTGTTGACGACAGTATCAAACCACCAAGGATATTATCTTTTTAATAGTTTAGACCCCAGTTTGCTATATTACATTTCCGTGGATAGTTTGCCCCATGGCTATGGGTTGACCAAACAAATAACAGGTGAAGTTTTGGTTGATTCAGATTTTGATGTGTTAACCCGTCGTACGAATGATTTTAGCATTACACGTTGTTTAATTGACGTCAAAATTGATTTGGGATTAATTTATGAACAGATCAATTGCGATTTGCTGGTAAACATTGATGTAGATACGATTGGATCAGGTTGTTCTGTAGAATATATCCTTCATGGACGGTCTAATCATCTAAATGCGGTATTAACTTGGCACAAAGTGGATTCTACCCCAATTAACAGTGAAACCATTATTCCTAACTGTACAGGGTGGTATATCCTCACAGCAAAATTAGGGGATTGTAAGAAGATAGATTCGGTGTACGTGGTTTTACCTGCTGAACCGAAAATTGAAGTTAATATTCCTTTGATCGATTGTGTGGATTCTAGTGCACTTTGGGCAACTGTAGAGTCTGATAATCAGCACTTAAAGTATGAATGGATAGGGTATTTATTCCGAGCTTTTGGTGATAGTGTACGCATTACCCAAGCGGGCAATTACTCCTTGGTGTACACGGATACCTTAACCGGATGTATCTATAAATATGGATTCCGGGTTGATCAGCCATGCTGTAATTTTGTCGATGGAGGATTCATCAGTGGTGATGAAGAGTCTTGCGGGCCTTACAATCCGGGTAACATTAGTAATATAAAAAGTCCTGAGGGTGGTCAAGGTCGAGTAGAATATTTATGGATGTATAGTTTTGATCAGCACGCGCCACTGGAGGAATGGGAAATCATTTGGGGCGCAAATGGCCCAGAATATGATCCGGATAGTATATATCAAACGACCTATTTTATCCGTTGCGTAAGGCGTGAGCAATGTGATTTTGTCGAAAGTAATCCGATTGAAAAAGTGGTCAGGCCTGCTCCGGTAATTGATTCGGTGATTCAGGTGGCCGAAACCGGATGTGGGTTGAATGATGGAGCCCTGGTAGTGACCTTAAAAAATCCATTCTCAGAGGAGGCCTATTATGCGCGTATTTACAGTCACCATGAACAAAGATTTCTCACCTTTAATTTGGGATATCAACATCCTCTTGTTATCCATTTAAAATATGGTATCTACAGCAATTTAAGTGTTGCGAACGAACATGGTTGCATGTCAATAATTCTTCCGGATACCTTTGAGTTGGTGCCTTTAAGTTGCTTAAAAGACATTATCGCCTATCCCAATCCCGCATATCAAGTGGTTAATGTAACCCTTAAGTTCACCAAGCCCAATGATCACCTGGATCTAAACATTGTTAATTTGCAAGGTCAATCCCTAATACAAAAAACCGAAAGATTTGCCCGGCCAACGGAACATTGGTCTGGACAGATCGACATTGGTCAGTTACGGGAAGGTATGTACATAATAAAGGCACGTGGTGGGGTCGAGATACAGTATAAACTCCTGGAAGTGATTGGACAAAAATAACAACTGAAGATGACGGAATAACTCACGCAAATAATCTTTACAGGTAACCAGAGGCTAAGAGTTAAATAAGATGCTACCTATTAATTACTATCATCTGGAGCACCTCTTAAAGCCTAATTAGTTATCTGACTTAATTTTAAAAGAGTCTTCCAAAATGTTGGATGGCTCTTTTTATTTTTTAGGTCTGTATATTTTAAGTTATTCGAACTGGCATTATTTATCATCTTTAGAATGGAATGTAATGACCAATTGAATAATAAGGAATGGCGGATAGTGTTGGTTTTTTTTATAATTCTGAGCCAGTGTTTCTGATCATTATAGTGATTGACGGCTATCATTACTAGAGTTAAGAATAAGGCTAACATTTGGAGTGCTGACCAAAGCGTTGGATCAGCAATTGATTGAAAATGAAAAAATTAGAAGCCATGAAAAATTTATATGTTATCCTATTCAATCTGCTTTTCATGGTAGCTGGAATAAGCAACCTGAACAGTCAAAATGTTACCTGGCAAGTTAGAGCGTTAAATTTTACCGGAAAAATGATGAATGTAGTGGCGGTGGCCCCTACTGGAGTGATGTATGATGTGGTGGCAGCCGAAAATAACGGCCCTGCCCATTTTATGGAATTGCAAGTAGTCTATAATAATCAAAGTATCCCAGTGAAACTAACGATCTCTGATGATATGTACGTTCCCGTACATGCTGTGACCCCTAAAGGCGAGTTATTAGAAATTAAAGTAGTAACCTCTGAGAATAACTTGATCGGTGTAAAAGGGGTAGCTCGAAGTGGAAATCTAATCCGTATAGCAGCTGTAACCGAAGCTGAAGTAATGATGCCAATCAGGGCAGTCTCTGCGGATGGATCGTTACGTGACATTTATGGGGTAAAATTTAGCCCTGACAACACCGAAATGGAAATAGGTACAGTTAAAGTGATGGCCCACGTTATAGCTTTACCGCCGACTGATGTTAAAGCTTCGAAAATAGAAAATGGCCTATGGAACGTCGTGGCTGTTGACATTAACGGCAATACGATACCTGCAATGATAATTGATTTAAAAGGTATTGAACATCCTATAAAGGCCCATGTAACCAAAGGCAACATTCAGGTATTGGATGTAAAAGCAAATTATAAAAATTACACCTTGCCATTATACCTTGTTAGTCAGCCTGTTGAAGCAGACCCCGCCTTGGTCATGGTGGATGATAATGGACGAGTTTTTAATGTAAAAGCTAAAACCACCGATGGGGAATTATTAGATGTCTTTGTTGATGTGCGCAATAATCATGTTATGACTTTAAAAGCTACCTCAAAAAACGGAACGGAATATTGGATAAAGGCATTGTCTCCATTTGGAACCATGTATGACATCATGGGTATAAAAATGTTGAATAATGCCCGTGAGGGTATGTTAAGCTGCCCATATAAAAATGTTATTTATTTTGCTAACGTTAAAGCATTGCCTCCGCTGAAAATGGAAGAAAGCACTTTCTAAATTTTTGGGGAAATTAAAAGCAATCAGGACCATTGTGCAATTTTTTTTGAGGATAAGCCTGGAAGTCATTCCGGGCTTTCCTAATTGTTCAGTTACAGATTTTCGTACAACATAATTATTTTGGGTGTTGTGATTCCCAATTAAGGTTTTTGCGGGCTTAAAGCACAACTTGAAAGGCGCTTAATATTGATTTTTTAATCAGTTAGCAATTATCAATATGTGTTGATATGTTGATCGTAGGTTAGAGGTTGGGGTGTCCTTTATTCCGCATGAATCAATAAAAAAGAGGTTCCTCATGTTAAAGCAACCTCTTTTAGATTTTGTCGGGACGACAAGATTCGAACTTGCGACCACACGCCCCCCAGACGTGTACTCTACCGGGCTGAGCTACGTCCCGAATTTTTATGTGGTGGGTGCTACTGGATTCGAACCAGCGACCTCCGCCCTGTCAAAGCGGCGCTCTAAACCAGCTGAGCTAAACACCCTGCTTTCGATGGTTGGGGCTGCAAATTTAGAAAGATTTGAAATTAAATCAATAGACAGGACCGTGATTTGTGGATTGGTTCCACTTTTTATGACTCTGCGTGACTTTTTTTGGGGAATATCCTTCTTCAGATGGATTAGGCCTAAAATTTCCTGTCCTTATAGGTCAAAGTCAAGTCTAGCTGTCAATAACAGCCAAGGAAGGTAAGATATTGTAGCAGATTGGACCAAAACATTAAACTTTTCATGTATGTGTTATATTTTATTTAAATTGACCCGTAAAACTCTTATTTAGCTCTGGCTGTTGTTAATACGCGTAAAGGAAGGAGTATGATGATCTAAAATTTAGCTAAAGCAGCGATTTTGCAGCATCAAAGCTTCTCTTTTAACGTTTATTTTACTAAAAAGGCCTGCATAGTAAGGGTTTCATGACAAAATATTAGCATCTTTGATAACGATTTTAATGTAGAGGTAGATGAACAACAGTAAGTTTTCCGCTGAAGTAAAAAAAATCCTCTCCTTAAGCCGGGAGGAAGCTGTACGTTTAGGACAGGACTACATCGGCACAGAACATTTGCTATTGGGCCTGATTCAGGATAAGAGCACTTTGGCAGCTAAAGTTTTGGACTTTATGGATGTGGATTTTGATGATCTGCGATTCCGCATCGAAGAAAATGTGGCCGGCGGTAAAAATTCAGAAGATGCCAAGTTAAATGTCACTACGGTTAATCTAGGTAATATACCCTTAAATAAACAAGCTGAAAAAGTCCTCAAACTAACTTTTTTAGAGGCTAAAGTTCTAAAGAACGATGAAATCAGTCCTGAACATTTACTCTTATCGATATTAAAGCATAAGGATAACGTGGCCAGTAAAATCCTGGAAACCTTTGATGTGGATTACGATTCGTTTAAAACGGAGCTGGAATATGTGAGTCAAGAGCAAGATTTTTCTAAGTCTGACTTTTATTCCCAAGCTTCATCGGATTCTGACCTCCCGATGGAAGAAGAATCAAGCACAAAATATGCTAAAAAAGTTAATCCAAAATCTAAGACCCCGGTCTTAGACAATTTTGGCCGGGATATCACACTGCTCGCTGAAGAGGGTAAATTAGACCCTATCATTGGCAGGGAATCTGAAATAGAACGTGTTTCACAAATTTTATCTCGTCGCAAAAAAAATAACCCTATCCTGATTGGTGAACCCGGAGTTGGTAAAACGGCCATTGTTGAGGGCTTAGCCTTGCGTATCATGAATCGGAAAGTGTCCCGCACGTTATACAATAAGCGAATCGTCATGTTGGACCTGGCTGCATTAGTAGCAGGTACCAAATACCGTGGGCAATTTGAAGAGAGGATGAAAGCCATCATGAATGAGCTTGAAAAGAGCCGGGACGTTATTCTTTTTATTGATGAAATACATACTATAGTCGGCGCCGGAGGAGCAACCGGATCTTTGGATGCCAGCAATATTTTCAAACCGGCATTGGCAAGAGGCGAACTACAATGTATCGGGGCTTCTACCTTGGATGAATATCGGCAGCACATCGAAAAGGATGGTGCATTAGATCGTCGCTTCCAAAAAGTTCTGGTAGATCCGCCCTCGGCTGAAGAAGCGGTCAGCATCCTCGAAAATATTAAGTCCAAGTATGAAGAATTTCATAACGTAAGCTATTCACCGGACGCGATCAAAGCATGCGTGAAATTATCCGACCGATATATTACCGACCGTTTTTTGCCGGATAAGGCTATAGATGTCCTGGATGAAGTAGGGGCTAGGGTACATTTAAAAAATATCCATGTCCCCAAGCATATTGAAGACCTTGAGAAGAAAATAGAAGAGATCAAGGAACAAAAAAACCAAGCGGTCAAAAACCAGCAATACGAAAAAGCCGCTGATCTGCGTGACCATGAAAGTCGTTATGTTCGTCAGCTGGATAAAGCTAAGGAAGATTGGGAAGAAGAATCAAAAAGTAAACGTTATCCCGTGACCGAGGAGGACATAGCGGAAGTTGTTTCAATGATGACCGGTATACCGGTAAAACGTGTAGCACAGAGTGAAAGTAACAAGTTAGTCCATATGTCAACCGACATCAAAAAACAGGTTGTCGGTCAGGATGACGCCATTGATAAAATCACTAAAGCTATTCAGCGGAACCGGGTTGGCTTAAAAGACCCTAAAAAACCCATCGGTTCCTTTATATTTTTAGGACCTACCGGGGTAGGAAAAACCGAGTTAGCTAAGGCTTTAGCGCGCTATCTGTTTGATACAGAAGAAGCTTTAGTAAGAATCGACATGAGTGAGTACATGGAAAAATTTTCGGTTAGCCGACTTATTGGGGCACCTCCCGGTTATGTCGGTTATGAGGAAGGTGGTCAATTAACTGAAAAAGTGAGACGTAAACCCTATTCGGTCATCCTCCTTGACGAAATAGAAAAAGCTCATCCGGATGTTTATAATATTTTGCTACAAGTGTTAGATGACGGTCAACTTACTGATGGATTGGGCCGTAAGGTAAACTTTAAGAATTCCCTAATCATTATGACCTCAAATATTGGGGTAAAACAATTGAAGGACTTTGGTCAGGGTGTAGGCTTTGCGACTAAAGCACGCGAAGAAGGCGCTGAAGAAAACACCCGTGCGGTCATACAGACAGCGTTAAAACGCACATTCTCACCAGAATTTCTGAACCGCATTGATGATATAGTTATATTTAACAGCTTAAGCAAGGAACAGATTTTCCACATCATTGATATTGTGCTGAAGGACTTGTACAAGCGGATGGAAACCATGGGTTATACTTTCACCTTAAGCAATGAAGCAAAGGATTTTGTAGCCGAGAAAGGTTTTGATCCACAATATGGAGCTCGACCGTTACACCGGGCCATTCAGAAGTATCTGGAAGATCCCCTGGCAGAATTTATTCTCAGTGAAAATCCTGAGTCTGGAGCAGTGTTAGAAGCAGTGCTCAAGGATGGCGAAGGCATCAAAATAGTTATTGGCCAGAATGCAGAACCCAATTAGTGACAGTATTTAAAAATCAGGACCTGAAAGACAAATTTTAAAGCCAATATTTTCATTGCCCAAAATATTGCTAATTTTGCTATGATATTTTATTGATATTATATAACTATTAAAACAAAAGGATAACCATTTTTCATGCAGTTTAACAAACCTAACAAACCTATCATCGACTCACCCTATCGCATCAACTTTCAAATCAGAATTCCCGAAATACGTTTGGTCGGAGATAATCTAGAAGAGTTAAGCACATTGACCGGCGTTAGCATAGAGCCTGGGATATACCCTACTCGGAAAGTCCTTGGCTGGGCGGAAGAAGCTGGTTTGGACCTGGTGGAAATATCACCAAATGCGACTCCTCCAGTATGTAGAATCACTGATTACAATAAGTTTTTATACTCAAAAAAGAAAAAGGAAAAAGAGATCAAGGCCAATGCGGCTAAAACGGTGATCAAAGAGATTCGCTTTGGGCCAAATACCGACGATCACGATTTCCAATTCAAGGTGCGCCACGCAATCAAGTTTTTGGAAGAAGGTTCTAAAGTTAAGTCCTATGTTTTTTTTCGCGGTAGAGCGATCGTATTTAAGGATCGAGGCCACGATCTGTTAGCCCGTTTTATAGAAGAGTTAAAGGATTATGCGGTCGTTGAGTCAGAACCGAAATTAGAAGGTAAAAAAATGATTGTCGTGCTTAATCCCCGTAAAGAGATTCTAAAGAAGAAAAAATAATTTTGGCGGGTTTAAGTAGTGAGTATATATAATTTTATTACCTTTGCCCTCCATATTTTTGAAAAGCATAGCATATGCCAAAAATGAAAACCCATTCCAGCGGTAAGAAACGATTTTCGTTGACCGGTTCTGGAAAAGTAAAAAGATTTAAAGCAAATAAATCACATTTGCTGCGCAAACGTTCTAAAACCCGTAAAAGGCGGTTAGCTGGTTCTACCGTGGTGACTGCCGTTGAGGAACACAGAGCATTGCGCATGTTGTGTAAAGCGTAATAATTATGGTTTAACTGTTTTACAGGTCCCAAGTACACAGCGTGTCTCTGTAATACACAAAACAAAACAATATGCCTAGATCAGTCAATGCGGTTGCTGCTCGTGCTCGTCGCAAAAAAATCATGAAAGCTGCCCGGGGATACTTCGGAGGGCGCTCAAAAGTTTATACTGCTGCAAAAAATACCTTGGAAAAAGGTATGAAATATGCGCTGTTTCATCGTCGCCAAAAAAAGCGTTTATTCCGGAAATTGTGGATCGCACGCATTAATGCTGCCGCGCGCATGGAAGGATTGAACTATTCCACATTAATTCATAAACTAGCACAGCAAAAGGTGACGCTTAATCGTAAGGTTTTGGCCGATCTGGCTGTGCACAACCCCGCCGCATTCAAAGCAGTAGCTCAACTGGCTAAATAAGCTTGTTGCGGTTTCTTTCTGAAAAAATTGCAATTGAAAAGACTGCATCGGGTACCCTCCCGGTGCTTTTTTTTGTCTAAAAACGATTTTTACTGATAAATTCCGGAATTAAGATTACTGGATTGCTGGGCTAGACCAAAACTATACGGTGTTCGGCACATACCAGCCTCATGTCGTCGGGCCATATACCAGCCTGAACCTCGCCAATATGCGCCTTACGTAAAAGAAACATACAAATTCTGGATTGGCCGATTCCACCTCCGATAGATTGGGGTAATTCACCTTCCAACAAGCGTCGATGGAACATTAATTGCCGGCGGTCTTCAGTTCCGGTAAGTGACAATTGACGAAGTAAGCTTTCAGGATTAACCCGAATACCCATAGACGAAATTTCAAAAGGTATATGTAAAACCGGATGCCAAAGCACTATGTCACCATTAAGCCCATGATACCCGGGATGAGTAGCAGAAGACCAATCGTCATAGTCCGGAGCCCGCCCGTCGTGTGGGCTCCCGTCAGCTAAAATTCCTCCAATGCCGATGATGAATACTGCACCATATTTTTTAGCTACTTCATGTTCACGCTCTTTTGGACTTAGGTGGGGATATTCTTGTTGTAAGTCCTCGGCATGCAGAAAGGTAATGTCATGAGGAAGACATGGCGTTATAGTGGGATAGTTTTCATACACGATATATTCTATTCGTTTTAAAACCTCATAAATCTTTCTTACGATGTATTTAAGAAAATCAATATGTCTTTCTTCAGTAATCATGACCCGTTCCCAATCCCATTGATCTACATATATGGAATGTAGGTTGTCCAACTCTTCGTCTGGCCGAATAGCATTCATATCGGTCAATAGGCCATTCCCCGAGGAAATATTATAATCTGCTAACGCCAGCCTCTTCCACTTCGCCAAGGAGTTAACTACTTCTGCCGTTTGATCTCCCATATCCTTTATAGGGAAGGACACTTTTCTTTCCACGCCATTCAGATCATCATTGATCCCGGTTCCCTTTAAGACGAATAATGGTGCGGTCACTCTTCTCAAAAAAAGCTCGGCAGACAAATTATGCTGAAAACTTTCTTTGATCATTTCAATCGCTTTCTCAGTTTGTTTTAAGTCTAAGATGGGGTCGTAATCAGGCGGAAGGATTAATTTTGGCATAATGACTTGGCTTATTATTATCAAAAGTGATTATTGGAATTAAGAAGCAAGATTATTAATTATTCAATAATTAAGGGTGAAAAATAAAAATTTGTCTTACAACTTCCGTAATTTATTAAAATATGAAATCAGATCAGCGTAGTACCAATCAGTTTTCCGATTCCATAGGTGACGGCAGCTGCTAAAAGTCCAAAGATCACCTGCCGGAGACCTGATTTCCAGAAGGTTTTACCTGTCATCAACGTAATCAAGGCGCCAATAATAAATAAACCGATGGTGCTGGAGATCAATGAGATAACTATTGCAGACTTTCCTTCCAGGAAAAAAAACGGAGCCAAAGGAATAACTGCTCCGCCAATAAATAACAAAAAAGAAGTTAAAGCAGCCACATGGGCAGAACTTTTTAGTTCATCAGGATTAATAGTTAATTCTTCTTTGACCAATACATTATGGACCAGATCTGGTTGTTGGAATACCCTTTCGGCCAAGGCAGTGGCTTGTTCTTCAGTCATACCTTTGGTCCGATATAACAATATTAATTCTTGTTTTTCTTCTTCTGGATTATTGATTAATTCCTCTTGTTCAATTTCTATCTGACGTTCATAGAGCTCCTGTGAACTTTTAACTGAAATCCATTCGCCCAATGCCATGGAAATAGCCCCGGCCATAAGACCTGCGATGCCGGCAATCAGGACTTCCTGACCACCAGCCGTGGCGCCGGCTACGCCCATGACCAGACTTAGGTTGGAAACCAAGCCATCATTAGCACCAAGCACTCCAGCTCTCAGGGCATTACCACCGATGTTTCTGTGTCGGCCTTCGAGCTGATTCAATTGATGGCCATTAAGCCCGCTCAGAGTTTTTAATATATCTACATGGCGTGTTTCATCACCGGTGATGGGTTTACCGGTAGCTTTTTTATGATAAACCGTAGCTTGTGAAATACTTTTTTCCGTATCCAGTAAAATGGTCAGAATAATGGCAGGGCCAAAAAGCTTACTTAAACGAACTATAAGTTTAGCCCTGGTTGAAGGGGGAGGAAGAACTAAGTTATGCCCTTGTGCATTGGCCTCAGTCAATAGTTTGTGCGCATGATTTTCTTCTATATTTTTCATAGCACAATAATATTTTTTCACTTGGCTGTCCCGTTCCACATCAGCAATTGATTTATAGAGATAACCTGCATCAATTTCAGTCTGAAGAAGCGCTTTCAGCTTATTTTTATCTTTGGTCATATAATTAGCATATATTTCTTTAAAATTAATCTCACTTTCCTCTGAAAGAATTAAGGTAGATCATTCTCCGAAATGACTAACCTTTCAGCCACCAGAAAACTGCTATTTTGCATCCTAATGTTATCACTATCGATAAACGATTTGAAAGTTGACTCTTGACCTGATCATTGCCGGATGCTTGAAGGATCAACGCGAGGCCCAAAAAGCGTTGTATGATCGTTATGCACCGGTATTGCTGGGAGTTGTACGACGTTATATTTCTGATACTTATCAGGCCGAAGATATACTGATGGAGGCGTTTTATAAGATTCTGACTCATTTAGAGTCTTATCAAGGTGCCGGCAGTTTTGACGGATGGATGAAACGGATTGTTATCAATGAAACCTTGATGCATTTAAGAAAAAGAAATAATTTCCAGTATTCAGCCGAAGTGGACCCCAATCTAATCCATGACGAACCGACCATTGTAGACCATTTGGAAGGTCAAGCTATTCTGGGCCTATTGGACGAATTGCCTGTAGGCTATCGGACCGTATTTAACTTATTTGTCATCGAAGGATATAAACACCGTGAGATTGCAGATCTATTGGGCATTAGCATCAACACTTCGAAGTCACAATTGATCCAGGCAAAAGAAAAGTTGAAAATTCTGATAAAGCAAAAATTATATCCTCAAACCAAAGCGTAATTATGGAACCTTGGACAGATAAATTTGCCAATAAGGCACATCAAATACAAGTAATGCCAACAGAGAAAACCTGGCAAAAACTCCATGCCCGGTTAAATCAAAGGCAGCGTACATTTTATCATTATATAAGAACCTGGCATTGGGTCGCCGCCGCATCATTAATTCTTGTGCTAATGGTCGGACTCCGTATTTTTATAGCTGACTCAGCCGGTTTGCAAGTGGTCGGAGAGTTGGAGCCAATGCAAGATGGTGACTCATTTTATATGAATACGCGACCATCAATAGCGTATGATCAAATAGATCCACAGGCTATGTTATTGCCTAATAAAGATCCCCAGAGGCAAGAAAAATATGCCCGAATCATGGCTGATTTAGAAGATACTCCAGCGGATATCCACCCGGTGGCAGTCGCTTTAGGACAATACCAAATGGAGATGGATAATTCAAGGGAAAATGAATTTAATGGGTTACTGGAACTTATCGACCAAACCACTTTTAATTTGCAAGTCAGGTACGACGGTCAAAAATGTATTTTTTTGCGCATACCCGGTCAGCCGAATTTGTTCGTGCAACAAGCTCCCTCCAATGGTTTATTTATTATAGAAGTATTATCTCCGCAGCGATTAGTATTTAAGTGGTATGACGAACAACAAAACCGGTTTTTGGAGGGGCAATTTCGTTTGAATGGCGCTTCTTAAGCTATACTTTACTCTATAATCATCTTCCTGAAAATATGGATATGGGGCAAATAGTATTGATATTTTTTATATGTAATTTAATTGATAACTTTGTGCCCCAAAATCGCTAAAAATGAATCAAAGGAAGTGCATGGCAGCGGGCATCTTGTTATTTAGTATTATCCTGGTGGGGTGTAAACATGAACAAGATCAACCTTCCAGGAATGAGGCCCAGGCAAACCAAGGGATGAGTGCAGTGGCCGAATCTAAAGAATGGAACGACCGCCATTTTGCCATGTTTGTCCATTGGGGTTTATATTCATTACCCGGTGGTGTGTGGGAAGGAAAACAAATTAACAGAGGGTATAGCGAACAAATAATGGCCCATGCGGGTATTCCTAAAGATACTTATGCCAAGTTAGCTGCTGATTTTAACCCAACCCAGTGGAACGCTCCGGAAGTAGTCCAGCTCGCTAAATCTGCCGGTATGCAAACCTTAGTCTTTACCGCGAAACACCACGATGGCTTTTGTATGTTTCAATCAGCCCACACGGATTATGATGTTGTTGATGCTACACCTTACAAACAGGATGTAATAAAACAATTGGCTGATGCCTGCAGTCAGCAAGGCCTAAAGTTTGGGGTTTATTACAGCCTTATTGATTGGCACCATCCTGCTGGAAGCCCCATTTCAGAACACAATGCCGATCCGATATCTGCTGAGTTACACCAATATAATTTAAAACAGATTGAAGAATTATTAACTAATTATGGTCAGATAGATCAATTGTGGTTGGATATGGGTGATCCAACGTTGCAACAGAGTCAGGACATTCGCAGCCTGGTCAAAAAAATTCAGCCCAACTGCAGATTGAGTGGACGTGTTGGAAATGGTCAAGGAGATTTCTTTGTTTTGGGTGACAATCAATACCCCGACTTCCAAATGGATGCAGCTTGGCAAGTTCCGGCTTCAATGTTTGATGAAACCTGGGGATATCGTTCGTGGCAAAAACGTGGTCCTGCCCAAGTTAAAGCAACAGAAAAGGTGTTTGCCCTGACAAAGGTGGTCAGCGGAGGTGGTAATTATCTTCTTAATGTCGGGCCTATGGGTGATGGAGGCATTGTACCCTTCGAAAGAGAAGTCCTTCAAAGTATAGGCCAGTGGTTGAACACCAATGGGGTAATGGTTTTTAATGGTTTGCGCTCACCTTTTGGCCTGCGCACCTGGGGATCAATCACTGTTGATAAAAATGGAGGCAAAATATATGCGCATGTTCAGCGATGGCCTGAGGAAAATCAGATTAGTCTTTATGGGATAACCAATACAATTAATAAAATTTACCCCCTTGAAAACCCCGGTCAAGAAATGGTGGGTATTAAAAATGGAAAGAATCTGCAAATTCAACGTACACCTGAACTGGGAAATAGCCCATTCGGGCAAGTGTTAGTTATAGAATATACAGGGGATCTTGATGTATTGCCCTTACGGCTAGCTTATGCAAAAGGCAACAATTATGTATTGAACAGTCAGAATGCTACCGCGTATAAAGCTATTGTGGGGTCAAATTATTATGCTTCTGCTGCTATGGATACCCGTTTAAAATGGAACCTTAATGTTAGCAAACCCGGCAAATACGAGGTCATCCTGGTCTATACGAATGAAGAAGTCGGTAAATCCATTATTTTTAAACATGGTAACCAATCGCAAGGTATCACCCTTGAAAAGATAAACCCACAAGAAGCCCCAGCTCCCGAATCAGTTATCTATAGCGTGTTCAAAATAGCAGAACCAGCCTACTCGAATGCCAATTTTGAACACATTCATGGTCAGGTGTCAGAAAATAACTTTGAAATTCCCTGGGGTGAAAAAAACGATCGGCACTGGGTAGATCATGAAAAATGGTTGGAGAAGGGCGATCCTTATGTATTACCTGGAGAAGGATTGAGTACTATTTATGCATCAACTAGTCTCTTTTCTGGGAAAGACCAAATGTTGTATTCCATGATTACTGTAAAAGATGGTTTGCAACTCTGGGCTAACGGCCGCGAAATCGTTAAAAAAATTGTCCCTGCTGGTCAGCCGGCAGCCAACATTTTGATCGAAATACCGCTGCTCCAATCGAATAACCAGTTGATTTATAAATTTTTTAATCGTTCAGGAACTCACCTCGCTGCTGTAAACCATGATGTAGTGGTAGCAATTTATTCTAAACCGGTTACTACCCTGGATCTTAATGCAGGAGATATTTATCCGCTTGAAGTAAAAATGGAAGACCCTTTAAAAGAATTGGGTTTCGTCAATTTTAAAATCTTGGTGAATTATAAAGAAATTCAGTAACCACCAATACCAATATTCACCGGTATTTATTGTTTTTTCATTCGGTTAATTTCAGCCAGAAATTCACGGCGTCTGATGGTGTCGTAAACTATAGGTTGTAAGATATCTTTGGCGGCGCTATATTTTTGTTGATTGGAGAAAATTACTGCTAAATTAAATCGCGGATCTTCAAAGGCCGGATGTATGTCCAGGCACCTGGTGTACCAACGGATAGATTCTAAAGTATCGGCCAACTGCCAAGCTGTAGCACCAAGGTTATTCAAGACTTGGTGAGAAAATGGGTGCACTTGATGTGCCGCCAAAAAATTAGTTTTGGCCTGCTGAAAGTTCCCTTGCTGGAAAGCGCTCACCCCAGCATACCATCGGATGGGCATCCCGCTGAAATCCAAACTAAATAATGAATTTACAATTTTGTCCGCCTGGTAGATAACCGTATTATGGTCATTTTTACTCCGAGCTACCAGTAACTGCTTTAAGTTTAATTCCTGACTATAACGCCACAATCCATAAAACAAACTTGCCATTAACAAGACTCCGAGACTTATTTTGATTCTGGAAATGAATATTTTTTTCTCGAAGTTGTTTTGGCTGCCAGTTACTGCTAGCACAGTAAAGAGAAGCATGAATTCTGCCCGTTCTTTTGGAAAATCCAAAAGGGAAATAATCATATAAATTCCTAAACCCGTCAAAATATAGAGTCGAAATAGTCCATGGTTGGACGTCCAGGCCCCAATAACCAAACAAATAACCCAAAGCAGCCACAGGCCAAGCCCAATTAACCCAAGCTCTGCGGTATTCTCCAGCCAATCGTTATGTGCCCGGGTAAAAATCCATTCGCGATTTTTTTCCTGGTTAAACCAATAAGGATGCACACCGGTAGATGGCAGGTGTACCTTCCAATTGCCGCTGCCGACTCCGAAGATGGGATGATTATTTATTATTGTTATGGTTTTTTCCCAGGCAATCAGGCGATGTTGTGCTGTTTCACTGTAATAAAATCCGGCGGGGTTAAAGCGCTGAACAAGGGGATGGTCCTTAAAAACAATAATTAAACACAAAAATAACACCAGCGCCGCTGTGGCGTATCGCAGCAGGCTGGAGTTCCTTTTATAATGGATAATCTCTAAACACACCGCCATCATCAGCAGTGCCCAACCAGCAAAGGCCGTGCGACTCTGTAAATAGAATACCAGCAAAGAGCCCCAGACCAGAAAAATCCAGCTTATTTTTCCACCTGAATGAGTAAACAAGAAGTTTATCGCTAACAAACAAATAACTATTCCGGCCATGACAGATTTATGCCCGGAAGGGAATTGAAGGGTGTAAAGATCCTGCCAATGACCTAAAGAATAATAATGGACTAAAAGTGATATTGATACCCCCAAGAAATACAGGAAAGTCGTTATAACTATTATATTTCGTAACTGTATTATATGCGTCGAGGATTTATTTAACCACTTCTTCATAAGAATTATACTGCACAATAATATGGTCCATCGCCAATTATTTAATACCGCCTCTCCTTTATTGATGGCCCAATATGTAGATATCCATTGCCATACTATAAATCCTGTTAAAATGAAGTCAGAGCGTGTGAAATGCCAATCTTTTTCATGACCAAGCGAATACCACAAAAGAAATAAAAGGACTATTGATCCTATCCAGGTAGGTAAAAAGGCAGGATCGGTGAGTCGGGAGTCCCAGGCCAATAAACACAGGCTTGGCAGCCATCCGAACCAGGGTATTTTGCTAAAATATTTCATGAATAGCTAAAATAAAGATTTAAAAGCCGCAGTCGTGAAGAAACCTTTAATTAAACATCCAAACCCAAGTCTCTTAAAAGTGAGGATGCGTTAAATGTCGTACAACGGCCGCTCTTAAGCTTATAATCAAAGTGATATTCGCCCCCTGCTACAGTTATGTCAAAATAAAAATTGCGTATCTGACCGGGATGGTCGTCCTCTATGGCCGCTAATTGCAAATCATGAGTAGCTACTAAGCCTACTGCTCCGTGGGCGAGCAACTTAAGGATCATTGCCCGGCTTCCAAGATATTTATCCTGACTGTTTGTCCCACGCAACATTTCATCGATTAATACGAAAACTTGTTCGCCTCGTTTTAGCGCATCTAACATTAAACGCAATCTATTCAGCTCTGCTTTAAAGGTAGAAGTATGTTCGTTCACATTATCCGCGATGCGCATGGAGGTGTACATTCGTGCGGTGGATAAACGAGCTTCAGACGCACAAACGGGGCCTCCCAGATGTGCCAAAATAAAATTAACACCGAGGGTTCGTAAAAAAGTACTTTTTCCAGCCATGTTGGAACCGGTAATCACATCTATTTTAGCATGCCCTACTAGACTATAATCATTATTTATTCGCTCAGATAATGGTATCAAGGGATGTCCACAACTTTTAAAAGATAAAGTGAAATAATCCGTTACAAATTCAGGCATGATCCATCCAGGTTGATTAAACTGTAATGTGGCCAGGCTGCTAATGGCTTCCAATTCTCCAAGGACTAAAAAATAATTTTTTATACTCTGATCTGTGTCTTGCTGCCAGAGTTTTAACGCAGCCAGCTGTCGGAAGTCCCACAAAGCCAGGACATTAAACAATAGTCCGCCCAGCATATTTAGACGTAAGTCCAGTTGGCGGCCTATCCTTGCCAGTTGGCGTAATTGGCCGACGGCGCTTCGTCCGCTTTTATTTTTTAACTCTGCCACCATTTTATTCAAAGGAATTGATGTCCATGGCATTTGTTCTATGAGTTCCAGCGCAGTGGAATAAGCCAAGAGTTCTGCATTTAGTTTGGTTAGTGAGTGGTGATAAACATTGACCTTTCTGGCAAAATATAGATTTAATAAGGCATGAATGATGAGTATCAAAGTCCATAATTTCATTAACACGGGAATTATCAGAGCGAATAATCCGGCCAAAAGAATCCACCAGATCGCCCATCTGCTATAAGAAAAGATCCAATTCCATGATGTTCCAAAGGTCACCGGTGTTTCGGTCAGGTTTATGATCCGGTGAAAATTTTTTCGCTCTTGATCCTGCTCCAATGGCCATAAACTGAGGGCAAAATCGTGGCGCCACTGCATAAGATGGCTTAATTCTTTAACCATCGTTTGAGTGTTTAGGATTTCTTGTATGTTCCGCGGTTTGGTGAACCAGTCGGTCAACCGGTGAATACCATGGTAAGTTCTTGCTCTTGATATCCAGGAAAAAACACTGTTATCACCAAATAAATCCAGGTCCTGAGAATAGGGGTGTTTATGTTCTACAAATTCATAACCATTATAATATACATTAGAATAACTTTTAATATTATTTTCTTCGTTTTGCCACAAGAATAGACTTAATTCCAGGTGTTTTTTTTGTTGCTGAAATTTTTGATGCTTTGACACCAAAAAGGCAAATAGTCCCACAGTGCCTAACAGGGCAGTTACACCAGTGGTTATGTTGTGATAAAAAAAATAATATAAGACAGGCACCGAACCCAACACACATAACAACCTTATCCAGGATATCCGGTCAATTTTTTTTATTAAATCTTGTAGTGCTAGATTCTCTATAGTTATCCTGTCCTGATAAAATTTTTGTGGCTCCATGACCGTAAATATCCGATAAAATTACAGGTTACCAAATTGGGCCTAACCCTCACCTGGGATTAATAAATATTACTATCTCAAACCTCCGCATTTATCCTAACTTAGTGCGTAAATTAAATCACTAAGTACCATGCGTCTTGTATCGTGGAATGTAAATGGTATACGGGCCATCATGAAAAAGGATTTCCCGCAAGCCATTCATAATTTGGATGCTGATATTTTGTGCTTTCAGGAAACGAAAGCTCAGGGAGAAGAAGTTCAAAACGAATTAACAAAACTCAATGGATACCATTTTGAATTTAATAGCGCACAACGTAAAGGGTATTCTGGTGTAGCGATTCTAAGTAAAAATAAACCCCTCAAAATATGGAATGATATGGGCATCGAGGAGCATGATCAGGAAGGTCGTGTGATCAGTGCAGAGTGGGAGGATTTTTATTTGATAAATGTATACACGCCAAACTCCGGTGAAGGATTAGTCAGATTGGGTTACCGCAGTCAGTGGGACCTTGCTTTTAAGACATTTGTCATGGATTTAATGCGGACCAAACCGGTTATTATTTGTGGAGATTTGAATGTAGCCCATCAGCCAATAGATATTGCCAGGCCAAAAGAAAACTATAATAAATCCGCCGGTTATACCCAAATAGAAATAGATGGTTTCGTCGAATTACTCCATCAGGGGTTTGTAGATACGTTTCGGCAATTTTATCCGGAAAAAGTCGCTTATACATATTGGAACTATAAATTTTCAGCCCGGGAGAGAAATGTTGGCTGGCGCATTGATTATTTTTTAGCCAGTCAGCAACTCATGCCCCGTATTAAAGATGCCATGGTATTTGATAGTTATATGGGTAGTGACCATTGCCCCGTAGGAATAGAAGTCGCCTGATGAATTGCAGGGTGTTTGCGCTTGGCTCAATAATTGTACAACCTGGGGATATTTTTTATATTTCTGGATACAGTGGTGGCAATTAGAATTTGTAACCATGCTGCAGTATATTTTAATTATTATTTTTTTGCTTCAAAGTTTCGTCGGAGTCGGGCAATTGGAAGATTTTTCTATTTTATCCATCAATCTTCCAGAGGAATTATCGGCAGCTCACCAGGAATTTTCGGGCCTGGCTATCCAACGCGATTATTTATATTTATTATCCGAAAGCCGGATTCAGGAAGGAAGAGAGGGAAAAATATATCGGATAAGGATAGCCGACATTGACCAGTATTTACAGGATACTACTTATCTCATTAATTTTGAAAAATTGGAACTAAAAAATCTTAATTATATTGTTTCAAAAATTAATGGTACGGAGGGTAAATATTATGAAGGGTTGGAGGCAATGGTTATCGTAGATACCGTTGTTTATTTAAGCGTGGAAACTGAAAATCCATGCCCAAACAATTATATTATTACAGCCCTCTTAGATGTTGATCATGCTTTTATAGATACATCTTTAATAGTGGAGATGCCCAAACCTAAAACGGAAAAAGGCGAATTTATTTATAATGCCGGCATTGAAGCGATGGCGGTTATCCAGGATACTCTGTGGACTTTTTTTGAGTTTAATTATTTTGATAGAGGTAATAATGCCAAACTAATACACCAAAAGTATCGATTTGAAGTTCCTCTTGAACCGCTCCCTTTCCGTTTAACTGACGTTTGTGCGGTTGAGAATAATTCCGGTTTTTCATTAATAGGTGTTAATTATTTTTATAAAGGTGCTGGAAAAGATACTGTTTATCGGGTCCCGGCATATGATCGAATGAATTATATACTTGTTAATGAGCAGAATGCCTGGCATAATTTCTGCCGGTTGGTACAAATAAGTTATAAAAATGACGCATTAACCTGGACACCCATTTGGAATTTTCCCGAATCATTTTATGATTATAACTGGGAAGGATTGGCAGCTTATCGGGACGGTTATTTTCTTGTGAATGACAAATATGGCCCGGCAAACGAAAGAGTATCAAAACTAATTTATTTGCAGCGGAAATGAATTAATCTGACGGCTATAATTTACAGGAATTATATTAGTGTCATGTCTATCGTAACGAGACATCTAATTTGACACGATATCATCTGCAGCTAATAAACCCCAGGATCTGCAACCTGGATTAATTAAGAGTGAAGACCCTGAGGTTTTATTTTTTTCGAGACTGAATAAACTAGCGTGCTAATTTTAATTCATTGATAATATTGGTGGCTTTGCCCAACTTGTCTATGCACCACAATACATAGCGGATGTCAACGCAAATGGTGCGATTTAGCTTTTCGTCAAAATCGATTTTATGACTAAGCGCTTCATAATTGCCGTCAAATGCCAGACCGATTAATTCACCTTTTCCATTGATGACCGGTGACCCGGAATTCCCCCCGGTGATATCATTATTGGTAATAAAGGTGACTACCAGGTCCTGACGAGTTTTATCTATATATTGACCGAAGTCCTTTTTCTTTACCGCCTCCAAAACATAATCCGGTAAATCGAATTCATAGTCGCCAGGTTTAAATTTTTCCAATATACCGCGAGTAGTACACACATAATCGTAGGTAACAGCATCTCTGGGGCTGTAATTTTGCACACTTCCATAGCTGACCCGCATGGAAAAGTTTGCATCGGGATACATTTTTGCGGCCGCCACCGGGTTCATTTGGCGTATGCCTTTCAGGTATAAACGACCCAGTTCGGCATTTTGGGCTGAAAAATCCTGATATTTTGGGGTGAATCGCTGGTTAAAATTATTTAAAAAGGACTTTGCCATGATCAGCGCCGGGTCGTTTTGTAATTGCTCCTTTGAAGGGTTGCGGCTGAATTCTTCCCATTTTTTATTATCCAGCAATATGGTTTGATTAAATAAATGGCGAGCCATTTTTTTATAGGTAGCGTCATCCTCAAGATTTCCAAATTGCCCGGACAATTTTTCGAAGAATCCCTCAGGGTGTTGGGATTTTTCCACATCCTGGTAATACATTTTGATTACCGTAGCCACTATATTTTCGTCACTCACTAAATCATTTTCTTTTGAGAAAGCCTCTCTAATGGAACTGATTTGATTCATGGCTTTGTCAATATTGGATTGTTCTCCGTTGTTCAGAGCATTCTCCAAGGATATGAGTCGAGTGGCAAATCCCAAAGAGGGTGAACCAAAAATACCTTCGTTAATATACATCCGATGTTTTTCATATGGGGTCCAGGACTCGTAAATTTTTGCATAGTCTTTAAAGATATTTTCAAACTCCGGTTTTCCATTTGCCCAGGACTGAAACTTCTGTTCATAGATCTGTTTGTTTTCGTGGGTCTTAAATTTTAACAGTTGTTTGCTTTCCCCATCGAAAAACTTCCAGTAATTAGCGATTGAGGCATAATTAGAGGCTAATTTTAATTTGGTAGCTGGATCCTTTTGCATTTCGGCAAACATGTATTTTAAGCGCATGTCACGAAGTTTGACCAGCGTGGGATTAGAAATATCTGTTTTTAATTTTACGCCAAAAGAGCTCTCCGAACGGTTTGTGCCACCAGGGTAACCGTAAATCATGGCGAAATCGCCATTTTTTACCCCTTTTAAAGACACCGGTAAAAAGTGTTTAGGTTTAAAAGGTACATTGTCCGCTGCATAGTCAGCGGGGTTACCGTCTTTATCCATATACACCCGGAAAATGCTAAAGTCCCCGGTATGGCGTGGCCATTCCCAGTTATCGGTATCTCCACCATATTTACCTATGCTTTCGGGAGGCGTACCCACTAAACGTACGTCCCGAAAGATTTGATAGGTGTACATCAGAAATTGATTCCCTTTAAACATGGGATAAATACGGGATACAATACCCTTGGATTGGTCTGCTTTGGAGGCCGTTAGAGATCCAACAATTTCTTGTTGTTTGGATAACCGCACGGATCCACTAAGGCCCATTAACTCTTTTTCTATCTGGTCGGTTACATCATCAATACGTAATAAAAATTGCACTGTCAGTGGTGTACGGATTTCTTCAGCCATGCTGCGGGCATAGAATCCGTCACGCAAATAATTATGGTCCATAGAAGAAGCGTCAGCGATAGCATCGTATCCACAGTGATGGTTGGTGAAGATGAGCCCTTTGTCAGATACAATCTCACCGGTACAGCCACCTCCAAAAATGATGATGGCATCTTTTAGTGAAGCTTTATTAAGGTCGTAGAGTTGTTTTTTGGAAAGTTTTAGGCCTTTCTTTACCATATCCTGATAGACCTGCTCGCCCAACAAAAAGGGCAACCACATGCCTTCATCAGCCCATAAACGAGCAGAAAGCAATAGGACGAGTAAAATCATCTTTATTTTCATGGTGCTAAGTTTTATGCAAATATATTCGGTGAATTTAAAATCAGTATAACCGCATGACAATAATCATAATAGCGAAGAATTGGGTCCTTTTACTTAGGATGGTATTAACAAGTCTAAACAATAGTGGGGTGGGCTATCATTTAAATTGGGAAAACGTTCCTATTTCAGCCCATGGGCAGGATTACATCTAGGTGTAAGCGGTGATATAACTATTTTGGTGGGGCAGCAAAAATATCGGCCTCCTGTATTTAATAGGAAAGTCTGCCAAAGTGGGTTGGTTTTTTAGTCATTAAACTGGATTGGACAGGTTTTCGAAATTCCTATTTGACTAAATAGCATCCAAATTTATGGGTAGTTTACGGATTCGCTGACCGGTCAAATCAAAGATGGCATTTGCTAGCGCCGGCGCTAAAGGCGGTAATGCCGGTTCACCAGCACCACCGGGGGCTTCCTGATTCTCCATAAGATGTATGTTCAACACTGGCATTTCATCAATACGTAAAATCCGGTAGCGGTCAAAATTAGTTTGATCCGTCCGACCCTGAGTAAAGGTGATGGCATCTTTTATAGCTGCGGTTAAACCCATGGCAATACAACCTTCCACCTGTGCCCGATAAGTGTCCGGATTTATTATTAGGCCGGCATCGATGATACTAACTATGCGGGTTATTTTTATCGACTGAGTATTGTTGCGCCTAACCTCCACCAAATGGGCCACTGTACTGCCGAAACTATGGGTCATAGCTATGCCTCGACCTGTTCCGGAGGGTTTTGCCGTAGTCCAACCACTTTTTTCTTCCAATGTATTTAGTACCTGGAGTCTGCGCGAATCATTAACTAAGAGCTTACGCCTGAACTCGAAAGGATCTTTTTGTCCTAATCTGGCTAGTTCATCTATGAATGATTCATGCGGAAATGCATTCGTCGAAGCATACACCGAACGCCACCAACTCACCGGAATCGGGTCGATGTCAACCATGCAATAGCGGCTTTCAAAATGTGGGATATCGTAAAGTTCATGTATGGGCTCCATTTCATAACCCGGTTCAGCCGTCTTGACTTCTTGATTTTGAAATAAGGAAAAATCTATTGAAGGGGCTACTACTTTATGATAAAGTGCGGACAAATAACCCATTTGATCCAAGGCTCCTTTTAGGACGTTTAATGAGCCTGGTCGGAATGGGCCTTGGGTAGTATCATCTTCACGCGTCCAGACTAATTTTACCGGTTTCCCGGTACTTTTAGACAAATCAGCAGCTTGTAAAACAGGATCCGCAATGAGACGTCGGCCAAACCCTCCGCCCACAAAGGGCAAATGGTAAGTAATATTTTTTTCCGGTATACCCAGATATTTGGAAATGTACTCTTGGTCCCAGGTAGGTGTTTGAGTAGGCGCCCAAATTTCTATCTTATCTCCTTGCACATGCACCAGACAGTTCATCGGTTCTTGCGGGGAATGGGCAACAAAAGGTAATTCGTATGAAGCTTCTAATTTAGAAGTAGATGAAGAAAAAGTTTTGGAGAAAGAGCCCTTGGTTTTATCAGCTTTCCCTTCGGATTGGCCAGCTTCTTGAAAAGCAGTATAAATTTTTTCGGTAGACCAAACTTGTTGTGGATCATTCCAACTTACTTTCAAAGCTTTTTTTCCTTGCAAAGCGGCCCAAAAATTTTCCGCTATGACCGCTACAGCTGGTTGAGATGGCCGGTCAAAAATTTTGCGTTCCGTGCGAATTACATCCAGAACACCTTTTATTTGTCTGGTTGCTTGATCATCGATGGAGGCAATGGAACCTGCCCAGGTGGGCGAATTTTCGATCGCGGCATAAACCATTCCAGGGATTTTCATATCCAACCCATAATTGGCCTCTCCGCGTACTTTCAGAGGTATATCCTGGCGCGGCCAGGCTTTACCTATATATTTAAATTCAGTGGGATCTTTCAGTTTAATGTCTTTAGGGACATCTAATTTTGCAGCCTCGGATACTAATTCGCCAAAAGTTAAACTCGTTTTGGTAAGGGTATTTATCACTTGGGCATTCTGAACAGTACACTGATCTGTGTTACAAGCCCAGCGGTTTGCGGCCGCCTGCACGAGTAAATAGCGGGCGGTTGCTCCAGCTTTACGTAAAAGATCCATGCTGCCGCGTACGCTGTAACTTCCGCCAACATCCTGATCTTTAAACTTACTTTTGTCGCCAGGAGCTTGTTGAATGCGGATGGTAGTTGGATCGGCATCCAGTTCTTCCGCCAGCATCACCGGCAATGACTGAAAAAGCCCGGTACCAATTTCCGGTTTATGCACCAAAATGGTGATGCTGTTGTCTTGGCCGATATGCAAAAAAGGATTCATTTGAACCAGGCCGGAGAGGTGGTCCGCAACATTTGTCTTAAATAATTCAATTACTCCAACAGGGTCAGCTTTTTTACATGCTGTAATTGAGAACCCAATAAATAAACCGGTGGAGGTGATCGCAGCACTTTGCACAAAACGACGCCGGGAAATGGTTTTATTTTTCATAAATCATCAGGATCTAGTGTTAACCAATCTGTTTAGAATTCGTGGCGGCTCGTTTGATGGCCTTTCTAATCCGGTCATAGGTGCCACAACGGCAGATGTGTAATTTCATCGTCTCATCAATTTCGTCATCGGAGGGGTCAGAGTTTTTGGATAATAAGGAAGCAGCTCTCATGATTTGCCCGGACTGACAGTAGCCACATTGGGGAACTTGTTCATCAATCCACGCGGTCTGAAGTGGGTGTTTACCTTCGGCATCGAGTCCTTCGATGGTGGTTATGCGCCGCTCCTTTACTGCGGCCACTGGCGTACTACACGAGAATATCGGTTCACCATCAGCATGGACTGTACAGGAGCCGCATTGCATAATTCCGCAGCCGTATTTGGTACCATTTAAACCCAAATAATCCCGTAGAACCCATAACAAAGGCATGGTTTCATCTAC
>JAYRWN010000448.1:0-43355 GCA_041917975.1 Saprospiraceae bacterium
CCATCCTCATTTTCCACCTGAGTAATATCAACCCCGTTAATCCCAAACCCAGCTTTTAATATTTCCGAATCCATCCCTTCTTTTTTATCTAATTTAGTGTTTTTAATCATATTCCCACGTATCCATTTCTACGATGAACCAATTATTATTACAGCCACAAGGTGCATTAACTATTCAATGATGATACGATTTATAGTGTTTTCCCTATTTCTTTGGAGTTCAGTTCATGCCCAGCCCTATGTGTGGCCAACTGAAACAGCAGTAAAAAATAAATTAGACTGGTGGCAGGATCAGAAATTTGGATTGATGATACATTGGGGTATCTATGCCCAATGGGGTGTAGTGGAATCCTGGTCTCTATGTTCGGAGGACCAACCATGGTGCTCTCGGGGAGGAATGCCATATGAACTCTATAAACAACAATATGAAGCTTTATCAACTACATTTAATCCAGTCCGGTTTAATCCTGAATTTTGGGCAGCCGCAGCTAAAGAGGCTGGAATGAGGTATGTGGTTTTTACCACTAAACACCACGATGGTTTTTGTATGTTTGATACAAAGTTTACAGATTATAAAATAACCGGGCCGCGCAGTCCTTTCAAAAGCCATCCCTTAAGTGATATTACTGCCCATATGTTCCAAGCTTTTCGAAATAAGGGTATGGGTGTTGGGGCTTATTTTTCCAAACCAGATTGGCATCACCCAGATTATTGGGCTCCGGAATGGGCCACACCAAACCGGTGTAACAATTACGACACAAGAAAATATCCTGAGAGGTGGCAGAGATTTAAGGAATTCACCTTTAATCAAATAGAGGAGCTGATGACTAAATATGGTCAAATAGACATTTTATGGTTAGATGGTGGTTGGGTGAGGCCAGATTCCACCATTTCAGATGAAGTAAAGTCATGGGGTTACGACATTCCACCCTGGTCACAGGACATAAATATGCCTCGGATTAATTCTATGGCCAGACAACATCAACCGGGGATCCTGGTTGTTGATAGATCTGTACATGGTATTCATGAAAACTATCGAACACCGGAACAACAGGTGCCACAAAATACATTAGATTATCCATGGGAAACATGTATGACCATGTCCAATAGTTGGTCATGGGTCAGAAATCCGGAGTACAAGAGTACTCAAACATTAATTCATTTGTTAGTAGATATAGTAGCTAAAGGAGGGAATTTTTTACTAAACGTTGGACCGGGACCTGATGGATTAATCGATTCAATTGCATTTCAAAGATTGTCTGAGATAGGCGAATGGATGAAGATCAACCATCAGGCTATTTATTCCACACGCCCATTGTCTCCATACAAGGTGGAAAATATTTGTTTTACCCAGGAAAAAAGTGGTAAAAACGCTTATGCAATTTATTTGGCAGAAAACCACGAATCGTTACCTCCGATAATTTGGAATTTAGGGTCAGTTACACCTAAGAAGGGAACAAAAATTCAAATTCTGGAAACCGGCGATTTGGTTAGCTGGAAAAGCAGTACGGAAGGAATTCAAATTGAACTGCCTAAAAAGGTTTTAAGCAGAATAAAAAGCAAACATGCCTGGACTATAAAATTTGAACTTAATTGATCGTTTCAACATTAAATCCGTTGGCAAATAAAACCATCGCGGTATTTTGCGGGTCAAATACAGGCTTTCAAGAGGTATTTCTTAAGAAGACCAAAGAACTAGCAAAATATTTGGTATCTCAAGACATGAAGGTGGTGTATGGAGGAGGTAAAGTTGGCTTAATGGGTATTTTAGCCGATGAAGTTATGCGACTTCATGGGCAATGTATAGGAGTTATTCCAGAGTTTCTAAAGGCTAAAGAAGTGGCCCATGATGAAATTACTGAGATGGTCATTACTGAGAATATGCACGAACGGAAGCTCAGGATATATGCGTTGGCAGATGCTTTTATCGCCCTCCCTGGTGGCTTAGGGACTTTAGATGAACTTTTCGAAGTATCTACCTGGTCACAACTTGGTCTACACAGTAAACCAATCCTTATTTATAACATTGACAAATATTATAACCATTTAATTGAACAGCTACAAAAAATGACGGATTGCGGCTTCTTGAAGCTTCATAATTTAGAACTTATGCAGATTGTATGCACCTTGGAGGAGGTAGATGAAGCTTTGAAAAACTATCATTATTCAGCCCAACCCAAATGGATCAAAAGGGGTTAACCTTTATTTAAGTTTGACCATAAAACATCCTTTAACTCAAGTAACCCGTATCCAGATATAGCAGAAAAATAAACAACGGGAATAGATGGTAATTTTTCTTTTTTCAAATCGGTAAGCATTTCATTATCCATTAAATCACATTTACTCACGCCCAAGATACGTGGCTTATCCAATAGTTCTGGATTAAACAATTTAAGCTCATCCAGTAGGGTTTTATAGGAAGAATTGATATCATCTTCTTCACAACTCACCACAAAAAGGAGTACGGCGTTGCGCTCAATGTGTCTAAGAAACCGGAGGCCAAGCCCTTTGCCTTGATGTGCGTTTTCAATAATCCCGGGAATATCTGCCATTACAAATGATCGATTATCGCGATAAGCAATCACCCCTAATTGGGGGACTAAAGTCGTGAAAGGATAATCAGCGATTTTTGGTTTAGCAGCACTTAATGCACTTAAGAGGGTGGATTTACCGGCATTGGGGAAACCAACAAGTCCAACATCCGCCAGTAATTTCAATTCTAAAATTTTCCATTCTTCTCTACCAGGCTCACCAGGTTGAGCATAAGTTGGGGCTTGATTGGTTGCAGATTTGAATTCTGTGTTTCCCAAGCCTCCTCTCCCCCCGGGTACAAAGATGATTTCTTGGCCATCTTCAGTAATCTCACAAATAAATTCTTCGGATTCACTTTCTTTAGCTACAGTACCTAAGGGAACTTCCAGGATAACATCTTCACCATCTCTCCCTGAGCGCATATTTTTAGAACCAGGCTGTCCAGGGTCTGCAATAACATGCTTTCGATATTTTAAATGCAAAAGAGTCCAAAGCTGTTTATTACCACGCAAGATAATGTGCCCGCCCCGACCGCCATTGCCGCCATCAGGACCCCCATGAGGTACAAACTTCGCCCGATGAAAATGAACTGAACCTGCTCCCCCTTTGCCTGAACGGCAACAAATTTTTACAAAATCAACAAAATTTTCGTCAGGCATGAGAATTGTTGTTTTCCTTGGCAACCCTAAGGGCTTTAGCTATACGTCCGGCAATTTCTTCAATACTTCCTAGACCGGGGATATGTTGTACAATACCCAGTTCTTCATAATAGGACAATAAAGGAGACGTCTCCTTGCGATAAACTTCAATCCGATTACGTATAATTTGTTCATTCTGATCATCTGATCTTCCTGAGGCTTCCCCTCGCTTAAGAATCCTCGATACAATTGCATCATCAGGAACTTCCAGGGCAACGAGAAAAGAAATTTTGGTATCCATTTTTTCCATTAACTTTTCCAGGGCTTTAGCTTGAGGAATGGTACGAGGGAATCCATCCAATAAAAATCCTTTGGCACCGGGGTGTAGGTTCATTTTTCTATTTAACATACCGATAGTGACTTCATCAGGTACTAACTCCCCTTTTGAAATATAAGATTTTGCCAGCTGTCCAAGTTCAGTTTGTTCTGCCATTTCAGACCGGAACAAATCACCGGTGGATATATGAATAATTTGAAAATTTTCTGCTATGAGCTTAGCCTGGGTTCCCTTACCCGAACCAGGAGGACCAAAGATTATTATATTTAGCATTTGACGTAAAATTTTAGTGCAATTGAAACACTAAGCAATAAGAAGTGCATTAGTAATTTCTATTCGGCTACAAATTAAAGAAAAGAAAAATGATTAAATAGCGATTTAGATCATAATGAAATTATCGCCGTCCTTTAAAAAATTATAATCGTGTCTAAATTGTTCGAGGGAAGATAGACTTAATACTTGCGAAAATATCCCTTCCTCTGAATTCGCTGTTTGAAGAACAGAGCCCTCAAAATCATGAACTACACTTTCACCTGAGTATAAATTGCCATTTGGATCTTGCCCTAAACGATTAACGCCAACGACATAACACTGATTTTCAATTGCTCTTGCTGAGAGAAGTTTCTTCCAAGCTTGATTTCTTTTAGCTGGCCAATTGGCTACATAGATTAAGATGTCAAAAGAATCGACATTCCTACTCCAAACCGGAAAACGCAGATCGTAACAAATTAATGGACGGATACGCCAACCTTTAATCTCCCACAGAAAATTTTTATGCCCGGAAGTATAGGATTTTTCTTCTCCAGCTAACGAAAATAAATGGCGTTTATCATAGTAATGAAGGCCACCTTCCGGCTCGGTCATGATAAACCGATTAAATTTCTTACCCGAATCTTCAATGATGACACTTCCTCCGCAGGCCACCTCATACATTTTCGAAATCCTGCGCATCCAGCTTACTGTAGGACCTTCCATATTTTCTTCTAAACCATCCGGATGCATGGTAAAGCCGGTACTAAACATTTCTGGAAACAGATACAAGTCAGTCGTTCCTTTCGTTTGGGTTGATACAAGGTGCTCAAAACGAGACAAATTCTCTTCTTTGTTCTCCCAGGTCAATGTGGTTTGCACCATGCTTACAGTCAGTTTTTCAGACATGTACCAGTGTATTATTATAAATATAAAAATATAAATAAGCTTGGGCAAACTTACAAAAATGGTATTACAACCTTATGAGGTGAAAACTAATAGTGGAGAGTGTAGTTCTTGAGCTGCAATGGAACAATCCAAGGCTTGTGCCAGATCAGAAATAATGTCCTTATCATGCTCCAGGCCTACTGACAAACGAACTAAACCTGGGGTAATTTGCATAAGATTTTTTTCTTCCTCCGGGACAGAAGCGTGAGTCATAGTATAAGGGTGTTGAGCCAATGATTCAGTACTGCCCAGGCTAACGGCCAGCTTGATAATTTTCAAAGCATTTAAAAATGCGAAGGCAGATTTTTCTCCACCGAATAATTCAAAGGACAGGATTGATCCGGCGTTTGCAGATTGTTTCTGGGAAACGTGGTCACCAGCAGATGGGCCAGACCAATAATACAAATGTTTTATGGCTGGATGGTGTTCCAGGAATTCTGCAATCTTTACAGCCGATTCCATCTGCCGTTTCATTCTGACTTCCAGAGTCTCCAAACTTCTCATCAAAAGCCAACATTCAAACGGACTTAGCATGTTTCCTAAAAAAGTCCGGTAGGTTTTAAGTACATGAATATCTGCAAGACTTCCAGTGATACTCCCGGCAATGATATCGCTATGTCCTCCAAGGAATTTGGTTGCCGAATATAGGACCAGATCAGCCCCAAGTTTTAAGGGGTGCTGCCATAACGGGCCCAAAAGTGTATTATCAACCACAAGTTTGGCATGAATACCAGGAATTTTCTGACGCCATAAATTGATGTTCACCATATCATTAGTTGGATTAGCTGGAGTCTCAATAAAAATTAATTTTACCTCAGCTGGCTTTAAGTTATGTTTGGATAAAAAGTCATCAGGCCATTCGGCGGCATAAAAACCTATAGTTTTTATGCCCATGGCAGGCAAGATATGCTCAAAAAAATGGTGTGTGCCACCATAAATCGGTTTAGAATAAATCATGATTTCACCTGGCCGAAGAAAAGCAAGACAACAGGTAGATATCGCAGCCATACCGCTGTTAAAGACTGCGGCAGCTTCAGCCTCATCCCATAATCTAAGGCGCTCTTCTACAATCTCCAAATTTGGATTATTGAGACGAGAGTAGATCAAACCAGATGATCCAGCAAGATTTTCGGTCTGATAAATTTCTTCAAAAAATCTTTTGCCATCCTCTGCTGAATGGAAGACGAAGGTGGAGGTTTGGAAAATGGGGCATTTGACTGACCCTTGTGACCAAAAGGGTTCATAACCATAAGACATCATGGCTGTTGATGGATGGTGAGGCACAGTTTTCATGATCTATAATTTCTACAAAGGTGCGATATAAGTAATAATTTTGTCAAATCGTTATATAATTTAGTTAAATATTCTATATTAAGCCATATCTTTAGAATGAAATCACTTATTAAAACCTATTAAATATTCTAAAACAGAACAGGATTATTGTATGCAACTAGATCAAACGGATAAAAACATCTTGAGGCTGCTGCAGGAAGATGCTGAAATGACTATGCGAGACATGGGTCAGCGCTTACATCTTAGCACAACACCCATATTCGAAAGAATAAAAAAGTTAAAGCTGTCAGGATTGATCAGACGATCCACGATTATTTTGGATCGCAGTAAATTGCCTCCAAGAATAACTGCCTATTGCGATGTTTCACTCAGACATCATTCGAAAGATGGTCTGGAAGATTTTGAGCGACATGTTTCTGAATTAATTGAAGTTAAAGAGTGCTATCATATTGCAGGTCAATTTGACTATTTATTAAGAATTGAGGTTGCGGATATGCAAGCTTATCAAAGCTTTATAAGTCAAAAATTAGCATCCATAGATCATGTTGGACGAGTAAGGAGTGCTTTTGTAATGAAGGAAGTACAACGCAATATAGCGACTGAAGTCTTTTAGATTTTAATAACGTTCAGTTAAAAAAAAAGAGACGCAAACCCCTAAAATCTACGTCTCTTTTATGAATATAAACTCCGCCTAAAAATTTTTACTTAGTTTCTTTCAGCACACGAGGTATTGTTATGGAGGCTAAGGGCACAGCAGGTGGATTTAGGATTTCTACGCCAGGAATGGCTACAATATCCTTTACACGCACGGTTTGTCCCAAACCCATGTTGCTAATATCTACAGTCACCTCCGAAATAATGTCTTTAGGATCCACTTTGATCTTAACAGACTTGAGACGAGGTTGAAATTTTCCTCCAGCTTTAACACCCTCTGAATTCCCGGTAAAACGAACGGGAACAACGATTTTTACCTTTGACCCGGGATTAAGTTTGAGAAAATCAATATGTGACAACTCATCTGTCACAGAATTTTGTTGAATTTCTTTCAAAATGCACTGATGCACTTCTCCATCAACAGTTATTTCAGCCAATTTAAAATCGGGGGTATACACTAATGGTCGAACATCTAAGGGTTTTACTGAGATGTTTAAATTCACATGAGCTCCATAGATAACCCCGGGAATTAAACCTTCTTTACGCGTTTTTACGGTCCATTTAGTACCAACTTTCTCGCGTTTTTCTGCTTTGATATTAACAATTTCCATTGCTTATAAAATATAGGACTTAAAACAGGGATGCAAAATTAACAGAAAAAAAACTTATAACAACGTTTTATTGTCATTTTTTAAAAAATATATCTAAAGGAATAGTTACTAGCCTTTAATCTTCTACAAATAGCGCTGAAATGCTGCGATGTTCATGCGTATTACGAATGGCCTTTGCAAAAAGCTTAGCAGTAGTCAGAACGCTGATTTTCGGGGAATATTGTTTTAAAGGGATAGTGTCAGTCACTAAAATTTCAGAAATCTTGGAGTTGAGGATATTATCATAAGCTTTGCCTGACAGTACAGGATGGGTGCATATCACCCGCACACTTTTAGCCCCTTTGTCAATGAGGGCGTCAGCCGCTTTACACAAGGTACCGGCTGTATCTACTATATCATCCACCAAAATAACATCAGCACCATCCACCTCCCCGATCACGGTAATTTTTTCGACTTCATTGGCTTTTTTACGGTATTTATCACAGATTACCAAGTCTTTTTGGAAATGTTTGGCGTACATGCGAGCTCGTTTTACACCTCCAACATCTGGAGATGCAAAAATGGTGTTATCCAGTTTTTGATTTTCAAGATAGGGTATAAAAATAGCCTCACCTTTAAGATGATCTACAGGAATGTCAAAAAATCCTTGGATTTGAGGCGCATGAAGATCCATGGTCATCAGGCGATGCGCACCGGCTGCTTGCATGAGGTTAGCCAAAAGCTTTGCAGAGATTGGCACCCGTGGTTTATCCTTTCGATCCTGCCTGGCATAACCAAAATATGGTATTACTAAAGTGATGTAACCGGCAGATGCTCTTTTAGCGGTATCAATCATTAAAAGAAGCTCTAATAAATTTTCAGGTGGGGCTACTGTGGATTGAATAAAGAAGACATACATACCCCTGACAGATTCATTAATCTCTGTCTGCATTTCACCATCACTAAAACGATGAACGGTCAAACTACCTAATGAATTACCATAATAGTCGGCAATTTTTTCCGCCAAAGCTCGTGAATGAGTTCCTCCAAACAGTTTTACATCCACCATATGTATTTCATTTGCCAAGGAAAATTTGGGTTTAAGTCACTTGGGCTGCAAAGTTAATAATTACACTCAAAATAATGGTGATACTAAAAGACCTTAATATCCTTTGATTAGCCGAATAAATTTTAGACATCGTCGAAGGAATTCTCTGATGAGGGTAGTTTTGCTTATCTTTATAAGTAGAAAGTAGTGGCTACATGATAGTTATGAATGTGACAGGGTGGTGGAATAACCTAAATGGTATAGAACAAGTCTTCTGGGGTATAGCCATCGTTTTCACTACGTTATTTTTGATTCAACTCGTTATGAGTATTGTTGGATTTTCTACTGATACCGAAGTCCATGACAGTGTCGTCTCTGATAGCCATTTTGATGTGGAATTTCATTTATTTTCTTTTAGAAGCATAATTGCATTTTTTACATTTTTTGGCTGGGTAGGCATAATCGTCTATCATCGGACGGATCAGCTATGGATGGCTACTTTTTTTGCTCTGGTCAGTGGGGTAATCGCCATGGCTACTGTTGCATATGTCATGTACTTGCTTTATAAAATGGAGGAGGAAGGAAATCTCAGGATGGAAGAAACTCTTGGGGCTCAAGGAGAGGTGTATTTACCTATACCAGGTGAAAATGCAGGAAGCGGTAAAATTCTGGTTAATATTAACGGATCGTTAAAAGAGCTAGATGCACGGACATTAGGTTCGGGATTGAGTACCGGACATAAGGTTAAAGTGGTTGATGTTTTGGATAAACAAGAAGTTTTAGTGGTGTCTGACGAAATCTTATAAAGTAATATAACAAAATGGATATACCTATTTTGCTGGTTTTAGTGGCGTTTTTTATATTTAGTTTGCTGGCGTTTGTAATCAGTCGGTACAAACGTTGCCCTTCGGATAAAATCCTTGTCATTTATGGTAAAACAGGCCGGGGGTCAGCAAAATGTGTAGCTGGAGGTGCTGCCTTTGTCTGGCCGGTTATCCAGGGTTATCAATATCTAGATTTGTCACCGATTTCAATAGACGTAGACCTCAAAGGAGCACTGAGTAAGCAAAATATCCGGGTCAATGTACCATCGCGCTTTACAGTAGCTGTCTCTAATGAACCTGGAACAATGATCAACGCAGCTGAGCGGTTATTAGGTAAAACGACAGAGCACATCAGAGACATTGCCAAGGATATCATTTTTGGCCAGCTCCGATTGGTTGTTGCTACCATGAATATTGAAGAGATCAACTCAGATCGTGATAAATTCCTTACAAACGTTTCGTCCAATGTAGGTACAGAACTTAAAAAAATCGGTTTAACATTGATTAATGTGAATGTAACCGACATACAAGATGAATCAGGTTATATTGAGGCATTGGGTAAAGAAGCAGCAGCAAAGGCAATAAACGACGCTAAACAAAGTGTGGCTCAAAAAAACCGGGATGGCTCCATCGGAGAAGCTTATGCGAAAAAAGATGAAAGAATCGAAGTTGCGTCAGCAGATGCAGACGCAAAGATCGGGGAAGCAGATGCGAAAGCTAAATCGGTAGACGGTGAAAACCTAGCGAAAATAAAGATAGCCCAATCGGATGCTGAACGTCGAAAAGCAGAAGCTGAATCGCTGCGCTTAGCCACCACCGCTGAAAAAATACAAGCTGCCAAGGCCATGGAAGAAGCTTATTTGGCAGAAAAATTAGCCGAAGAAGCCCGTGCTAAAAAATTAAAAGCCACCAACTTAGCGGATGTCATAGTAAAAGCAGAGATAGAAAAAGAAATGGTCATCATTAATGCTCAAGCTCAGGCAGAACAGCTGAGAAGATTAGCTGAAGGTGAAGCCCAGGCTATTTTCCTTAAAAAAGAAGCAGAGGCCAGAGGGTTGCTGGAAATCTTAACCAAGCAAGCAGAAGGGTATCAGAGAATAGTGGCGGCTAGCGGTGGTAATTCGAAAGATGCAGCACTTATAATGATCGCAGACAAACTTGAAGACTTAGTTAAAACGCAAGTTGAGGCCATAAAGAACATTAAAATAGATAAAGTAACGGTTTGGGAAAATGGGCATGGAGATGGAAATGGTAATGCCACTTCCAAATTTGTGTCGGGTTTATATAAATCAGTACCGCCCCTGCAAGATTTGTTTAATATGGCTGGTATGAACCTGCCTGGCTATCTGGGTGAAAAAGCAGATCATGATGAACGAAACACCGAACAAGCAGATAAAAAATAATTTTGACAGCTGTAGGTAATCAGGTTGCCTCATTTCTTACCTTGCTGTCATGTTAAAACATCCACAAGGTGAAGGTTCAAATCCGCTAGCGTTATTACTTCTGATCAGTTTAATTTGGGGCGGTTCGTTCATCTTGATTAAAAAAGCCCTGATTTCATTCACTCCTTATCAATTGATTAGCATTCGATTAGGATTATCTGGGCTAATATTTCTCCCATATGTTTGGTATAAAAGAAAAGAAGTCCCCTGGTCATCGTGGAAGTATTTTGTGATGATTGGCTACATAGGTACTTTAATACCCTTTACCTTTTACTCTATCGGACAGACCAGGGTTCCTAGTTCCACGGCGGGAATAATTAATGCCCTCACGCCTATTCTAACTTTGGTTATTGGATTTTTTTTCTTTAATCAAATTATAAGTTTGAGAAAGGTTGTGGGTGTACTTTTGGGTTTGTCGGGCACATTTTTTTTGGTGTGGACGGCAACCATACAGGGTGAAGGCGGAGTACTTTTTTACACATTAATCATCGTTTCCGCTACGTTTTTTTATGCGTTCAATGTCAACATGATTGCCCGTCATTTAGGCGAAGTCAATCCGGTTATATCCACAGCCGTGGCATTTGTTACCACTCTCCCACCCTGTCTGCTCCTGTGGGTTTGGCCAGGTGTTACAAACAACCTGCATTTTGACAACCAATTGATTTACAGTATAATTTACGTGATGGTTCTGGCGATTTTTGGCACCGTAGTGGCCACAACTCTGTATCTTAAATTAATCCAAAAAACGAGTCCGGTATACGCGACCATGGTGAGTTATTTGATTCCGGTTTCTTCGGTCATATGGGGTGCCTTAGATGGTGAAATGCTTCAAGTAGGGCACTTTACAGGCATGGGCTTAATACTTTTTGGGATTTACCTGGTGCAAAGAAAAAAGTAGTTAAACTTCTTGGAACCATTGTGCGTACTTAATATAATTTTCTGCGGTGCGGGTGATATTAAACTGCAGGCTTTCTTGATCTAGAGGTTTCAATTTCTTTGCGGGTATTCCGGCATAAATAAACCCAGATTCCAATTGCGTATTTTCAGGGACCAAAGCTCCCGCTCCCACTAAACAAAATTCAGGGACAACAGCATGATCCATAATTATAGCCCCCATCCCTATTAACACGTTATTCTCTATGGTGCAGCCATGGATAATAGCCCGGTGTCCAATTGAAACATTGTGCCCAACAAAGGTTGCAGCTTTATCAAAGGTGGCGTGAATGATTACTCCATCTTGGATGTTTACACGGTCGCCTATACGAATACTGTTTACATCGCCCCGAATGACCGCATTAAACCATACACTGCAATAGTCTCCCATGACGACATCGCCAATTAAGGTCGAGTTTTCGGACAAATAACAATGATGGCCCCAGACTGGGGTATAGCCCCTAACAGATTTAATTAATGCCATTATATTTTAAAGCTTAAAAGTTTTTGGACCTTCGCCAAATTTAAAGGCAATAGGTTTAACCTCATAACCGGCTTTCATTAACAAACGGATAACTCCATTTTTACCGCCCAGGTGACCGGCTCCAACAGCAAAAAAGGAGGGTGCTTTCTGCATCATTTTGGATATGTGAGGTATCCAGTTCTGATTACGATTGATTAACAAGATTTGTTCGTATTTTCCGATGCCTTCATCAGCACCAACCATGGTTACCATGGCTTCGATGTCCTGTTCACGATAAAGAATTGTGGTGCTATCCAATTCACTGGATCCCTCAGATGCATTTTGTACACTGTTGACCAACATTTTTGCTTGATCAGCATAAGGTATACTATCAAATAGACTTACTTGATATTCAATAGTTTCCAGTCCGCTGGTGGGTTTTTGATGGAGTTTAGCCAAGTCGTAAATTTCCATTTCATAGGACATCATATCACCGTTTGAAAAATCGGAAATAGAGCCATCTCCGGTGGCTAACATTGAAAGAAACATTGGTTTTACCCGTTCCAACATTACCATCGGCAAACCTAATTTTTGAAAATAGTCCTTAATAAGGGCATATTCCTCTGTACTAACCAGATCGCGCAGTTTGACTCCCTCTTTCATCATGGCTTCCTTCAAAAGAGTGAACAAAGCTCCCAAATTGTTCATATCTGCCAGATCAATTTCAAAAGAAACATTATCGCATTGTTTCAATTTTTCTTCCAGAATGGGCGGAAGGTAAAAATCGGCCTTATCAATAATATGAATCGTCCCATAAAGGTATGATGGTTTGGGCAAATTCTTGCCATTGATTTCCCAAAACAAAGACTTGACCAATGAAGTTGTATCAACAGTGTGTGTCGATGGTTGGACAACAGCTTTTGGAGCTTGTGTCTTGCACGATAGGATAAAAGACACAAAAAATAAAATGCTTATCCCAACTTTTAGAGAATTTAATCGCATCAGTTTGTTTTTCATAATAAACTAAAATCTTAGGATAAAGATTTTCTCGATTCTTGAATTTCGTAGAAAATAATACCAGCAGCAACACTCACATTCAATGAATCAAAATCTCTGATCATGGGAATGATAAAACGCTCATTGGCAATTTTTAACAAATGTGGAGCCAAACCAGTTTCCTCGCTCCCCAAAAGAATGGCACAAGGTTTATCAAAGCGGCATTCTGCCAGTTTAATATTTGCCCTTAAATCAGAGGCCATTAAAGTAAAACCACAATTTTTTAAATACTGACAAGCATTCGACAGGCTATTTACCCGGATTAGAGGTAAATGATTAAGTGCTCCGGCACTACTTTTCATAGCGTGCTCATTTAATAAGGCGCTTTCTTTTGCTGGGAGTAACATAGCATCAACTCCCAAAGCCCAAGCACACCGAGCAATGGCCCCGACATTCCGCCCGTCCTGGATTTGGTCCAGGATGATAATGAGTGGCCACCCTGAGCGCTCAAACAAATGAGGAATAAAGTCTTCAAGATTATGATAAGTAATTAAACTCAGAACACCGATGACTCCCTGATGGTTTCCCTGCACCAAACGATCCAGCTTGTCTTTAGGCACAACGGTATATGGTATCCCTTGGGTTTTCGAATAGTGACGGATGGCTTTTTCCAAATCACCGGTAATAGATTGTTGCAGAAAGATCTTTTCAAATCCTTGTCCGGACTCGATGGCTTCTAAGATGGGTTTGCGTCCATAGATGTATGCAGACACGTCAATATTAATTTTGAATAAAAGTAAATAGTTTTCTTACCAAAGCATTAATTTTATGCGTTATAGATATTAAATATTTTACTATTACAAGGTATGGTACGTTGGCTGGGATATTTGGTTGGGGCCGGAATAATGTTGACTTTTTCAAAATTAAGTGGACAAATCTCACTTGAAAAGGTACACTTTGATTTAATAAGTTCATCACCCGTGCCGCAGGAATTAAGGTTTCTGGGGACTAATAAAATGGGGTCCCTCCATGTTTATTATTTTAATCAGCAATGGCAGGATATAGATATATATAACCATATTACCATGGCTGTAGTAGATAACCATGGCCTGGTGCGATATTCATGGTCTAATAACACCACTCTCTTGACTACAGCAACCTATAAACAGCCGACAATTACATTAATGCAAGCAGTTAGCACAGCTATTGATAATAAAATTTCCTCCCGGCAGAAGGTTAGGCTGGTTAAAACAACAGGTCCACGAACCTATTTTTCACATACAATGGAAGAGGATATTAGCGCCCAATTATATTGGCGAGAGCTACGCGGTGTATTTAGATTAGCCTATGGAATTGATGACCAAACAAAACCGGGAATGTATTGGCGTACTTGGGTCGATGCGTCTACCGGGGAAGTTATTACTAAAGAAAGCCTTGCCAAATCTTGTTTTTCCGGTGATTTTAATGAAAAGGCAGCTGATGAAGGTTTAAATACCAAACCAAACCATGATAAAAAATTCGGGTCAAATTTTGAAGGTAACGAGTCGTATTTTGTTTTTCCTTTTCCAGCGGACAATGCATTATCCATTGCACAAACCGTCGTTTCTTCTCCAGCTGATCCGGTTGCATCCCCATTTGGCTGGCATGATATTAATGGTCAGATAGGACCTGAATTTACGATTACCAAAGGAAATAATGCCACGGTTTTTATAGACAGAAACGCTGATTTTGTAAAAGATGAGCCAGAACCGGAAGGTGGAGTAACCCTTCAATTTAACCAACCTATCGATTTGAGTACAGAACCCGAAGGCTATAAAAAAGGGAGTACAATACAGTTGTTTTATCAATTAAATACACTGCACGATGTGCTTTTTCACCATGGCTTTGATGAGAATTCTAATTTTCAACAGTTTAACTATCAAGGTATTGGCTTAGGTGGGGACCCAGTGATAGGCTTAGTGCAATATGGTGCAGATAAAAATGAACGGGATAATGCAGATTTCATCCCTTCCACTGATGGTAAAACAGCTTATTTACGTCCATATGTTTGGTCGAGGTCAAATAGTCAGTTGCTAACCATCACTTCTCCTTCAACTCTCAGTGGAATGGTAGAAAGCCGCGGGGCCAGCTTTGGACCAGCCATTACCACTACTCCGATAATCGGTAAAGTCATCCCTTATGCAGATGCTTCTTTCAGGCCGAACTTGGGGTGCCAGACTGCTATAAATTCTGCAGAATTAAAAGGGAACATTGCATTAATTGATCGGGGAATTTGTTTTTTTCAAGAAAAGATATTAAACGCCCAAAAAGCCGGAGCTATAGCCTGTATTATATGTAATTATGAAAATGCTCTGGTAAGCATGGGGGATGTAGAAGGGCTTGATGAACCAATCATACCAGCCATTGCCATTAAATACAATAACTGCCAAGCTATTAAATCAGCATTGTCCGGTGGGGTGACGGTCAGGTTACAACTTCCATCAAACGCCGGGACCAATAATTTGGATGCCACGATGGATAATGGGGTTATAGCCCATGAGTATTATCATGGTGTATCTGAACGCCTGGTCGGTGGTCCTCAAACAATCGGTTGTCTGAATAACATACATTATGATACCGATCGTGTAGCTGATGATGGTGAACAGATGGGTGAAGGTTGGAGTGATTTTTTTGCTTTATATATGACTACAAGTCCAAAAGATTTAGGGCAGGATAGCCGTGGTATAGCGACCTATCTTTTAAGGGAAGGTCCGCAAGGTAAAGGAATTAGAAGCTTTCCTTATTCAACGGACATAGAACAAAGTCCTTATAAATACGAAGATATATGGACGGCAACTATACCACATGGTGTTGGTGCAGTTTGGAATGCCATTTTATGGGATATTTATTGGGAAATGGTTGATTTATATGGGTTCGATGCCAATTTAATAAATGGTATGGGAGGAAATAATCGGGCACTCACACTGATTACAGAGGCCTTAAAAATAACTCCTTGCAATCCCGGATTTATTGATGGTCGAGATGCCCTTCTGACAACGGATAAATTACTCAATGGGAGTGCCCATGAGTGCCTGTTGTGGAAAATTTTTGCAAAACGTGGAATTGGGTATGAATCCACACAAGGTAATCCTTCCTTAATAGCAGATGGCACAACTTCATTCGAAAATCATCCGAAATGTTTGAGACAGGTAACCTTGAAAAAAACGCTTACTCCAACCGTTCAACCCGGAGAGAACATTGAAGTAAGATTGGAAGTAAAAAATCATCTTGACAAGAACATAGAAAATCTCCTTGTTGAAGATAAAATTCCATCCGGTTCAATTTTTAACCCTAACAGCAGCAATGTAAGTTTTCAGATTTCAACAAATAACCTGTCCTACTTACATCGAAATCTTGCACCAGGTGATAGCTTGGTGGTCACTTATACACTTAGGACGAATCCTGTGAATAGCAGTGCTATTCAATTTTTTGACAATATGGAGCATGGTGATGCCAATTGGGATTATCAAAATCTTGATGGTATTGATATTTGGTCATTAGAGTCAACGGCTGCCTACAGCGGAAAATTCGCCTGGTTTGTAGCTAACAAAGAAGCCTATAACGATCAAGTCCTTCAGAATTTTACTGCCTGGAAAGTTCAAGGCAATTTTCCTGTACTAAAATTTTATCATAGAATCGCTTCTCAATGGGGAATAGACGGCGGAGTAATAGAAATTTCTGCAGATCAGGGGGCGACCTGGAAAGATGCGCACCATTTATTATTTCGGCAAGGTTATCAAGGTCCTATTTCTCCAGCCACCTTTTTAGAATCCGGCAGAAGAGCCTTTTATGGAGAAATGGAAGAATACGAGCCAATATATGTGGACTTACGCCCCTATAAAAATCAATCAATAAAAGTACGTTGGCGATTTGCCTCAAATAATACTATAAAGTATGAAGGTTGGTATATTGATGACGTTCAAATTATGGATGCTCTGGCAATTAATAGTGAAGCCTGTATCAGCGGGACCGGCGTGGAGCTGGTTTGTGCTACGGCTTCAGGAGAGGGAACTATTATAGAAGGAGATCAGGTCACCGCCATTCATAAGCAGATTAAAAACTCATTTATTAAAATCAAACCAAACCCAGCGCAGGATATTGCCTCGCTAACTTTAAGTAAAGACGGTCTATATGAGGTAGCCGTGAGTAATCTATTTGGTGAAAAGATACTTGAACAAAAATGGATAAATACCGGACAAGACTTTTTACTCCACACCAAGATGTGGACCCCTGGAATGTATATAGTAACTATAAAGAATAAAGATGGTTACTTATCAGAGAAATTCATCAAACAATAATTAAGCAACTGATAATCAGGCTGGTTCCTGTTTATCTTCGGATGCCTCTCCTTCTGGTTTAATTTCATCTTCGGCTGCTGAATCAGCGCCTTGCATAAAATCATCAACCATATCCTGAAGTTTATCACCCACAACTTTGGTTACCGCTTTTAGATTATCCGAAACATCTTCAAGTGTTTCCGTTATAGATTCTCCAATGACATCTAAAAGTGATTCACCAGGGGCTTCTTCTGAAGGCTCTTCAGTTTCAGATTGAGTATCCGTGTCAATGGGGGGCAAGTTAACCGGTGGGATGATTTTCTCATCACCCTTGATAGAATGTGCAGCATGCTCTAGCTTATCCTCTACCTTTTTTCTTTCTTCAGCTGCTATTTTAATTTCAGCAGCGATCTTTTCTTTAATTTCCTTTTTAGTATCTTCTATCCGACGCTTCTCTTCTCTTTCTTCATAGCGTTTGGATTCGTGTTCCATGCGTCCTTCTAGTTCACCCTTGGTTTTATTCATTTCAACCAATTTCTCATTTTTGGAGCGAATGCGTTCTTCAATCATCTGTATTTTAGCTTTGCGGATTTGAGCTTCAAGTTGCCCCTGAGTTGTAGCAATTTTTTTATTTTCGAATTCCAGGTCAAGCTGATCCCTTTCGATGGACTTTTGCATTTTGCCAATAGCGGTAATGAGTCCATCATAGCGTCGTTTTAATCTATCTTGAGGTGGGCGGGCTTTCCCTGGAGATCCAAATCTTTTTTCTTTTATGGCTTTAAAGGTGTGGTCAAGTTTATTCCACACTCTGGTTCGATCTTCTCGGGTAAATTTGGTTTCGTTAAAAGATTTTTGAAGTTTCTTCAGCTCATCGAATAATGGTTGTAAACTCAAGCCTTCTTTGGCTTTTGCCTCTATTTCATCCAAATGTTTGTTAAACTCATCCACATAAACTTTTGATTTTTCCCCAAACTCATGGTCAAGGTTTTTACGCATTTCCTTGAGTTTATTGAAAAGGTCATTGGTGCGCTGACGTAAGTCGTCCGCATGCTCGCGAAATAAATTGCGATCACGAACCTGATCTTGAATTTTACTCCAGAATGTTTTTAGTTCTTCCCAGACATGATTGCTAAACCCTCCCAGGTCTTTTACTTTGTCCTGAAACTCGTCCAATTCGCCTTCAAACGCAGTTTTCAACCGATTAGAGAGGATAATAAATTGCCATTCGGTCATCGCCCTTTGAATAAGGTCTTCTTGATCAGGTTTTATACCTTCCGGAAGAAAGCTTTTGGTCAATGATAATTCGGTGGTAGTGATCGTATGATCAGGAGGTAGGGCTATATCTTTGCCATTCCGCCATTCCCTCATTAACTGTCCAGAGAATTCTTCAGTCACAATGGTTTCGGGAAAGATATGAGTGATCACCTCTGCCGTTTTTGGCAACAATTCAGAAGCTAAAAGAACCTTTTGGTCCTGTTCATTTACTCCCCAAAGTACAATCTTCGTTTTCATACCTGTAAATAATTATCTTAATCCAAAATACGTATTACCAAATTACCAATAAATCCAAAACGAATAAGGCCCCCAATAAGTTTACATATGTAGGCTAATTAGAGGAAGTAATAAAATGATTATCCACGAGAAATTGTGCTATTTGTACAGCATTTGTGGCTGCTCCTTTGCGCAAATTATCGGCAACGACCCACATGTTTAAGGTATTAGGTTGAGATTCGTCCTTACGCAGTCTCCCCACAAAAACCTCGTCTTTTTGGTGAGCAGCTAAAGGCATCGGGTATTCATTTCGGGCCGGATCATCAGCAAGGATGACACCTGGAGTACCACTTAATATCCGGCTGGCTTCTTTAACTTCGACCGGACGAAGAAATTCTACGTTAACCGATTCAGAATGTCCACCCATAACTGGAACCCTCACCGCTGTAGCGGTAACCTGAATACTTTGATCATTCAGTATTTTTTTCGTCTCATTGACCAATTTCATTTCCTCTTTAGTGTAACCATTTTCTAAAAACACGTCACAATGAGGTAAAACGTTTTGAAAAATCTGATGAGGATAGGCTCTCTGTTCAACAGCAAAACCATCCTTCTCGGCCAAGTACTGAGAAACAGCTTTTGCCCCTGTACCTGTCACTGATTGGTAAGTGGATACAACCACCCTTTTTATTTGGAAAGCTTTATGTAAGGGCGCCAAAACCATAACCATCTGAATAGTAGAACAGTTAGGATTTGCTATCAGCTTATCGTTTTCGGTTAAACTTGGTCCATTTATTTCAGGCACCACCAGGGGGATATGAGGTTCCATGCGCCAGGCACTGGAATTATCAATAACATAGGATCCAGCCGCAGCAAATTTCGGGCCCCATTCTCTGGATACCGAAGCTCCTGCAGAAAAAAGAACAACATCTGGTTTGGATGCAAGAGCATCTTCAATACCAATAATGGGGTATTCGCGCCCCTTAAAAGCAACTTTACTACCTATTGATTTTGCAGAAGCAACAGGGTAAAACTCAGTAACAGGAAAATTTCGCTCCTGAAGGACCTGTAACATGACCCGGCCCACCAAACCAGTGGCGCCTACTAAACCTACTTTCATTAATTTTTTGTGAATTTTGATGGATGAAAATGCCCTCAAAGATACAACCAACTTTTCTTACATTTCAGTTTATTTTATGAGAAGTTTGCTAACCATGTTTTTGGCGTTCCTTACCCTATCACTGTGGGGGCAGAAAAGAACATTGTTTGATAAAGTTAATTGGCCTAAATATTGGCGTGGTGATACCGCACACTTTGTGCCCCTTACCAATGGCTTAACTTTAAAAGCTCCCGCAAGCGGTACTACAAGAATATTCCACACGGAACCCCTGGCATGGCCTACCACCCTATCAGGAAATATATCATTAAACTTTGCGCCATCAGCAAATAATCAAATCAAAATTTATTTCATTAATAAACCAGAATTGACCTCTGATACAAAAGGATATCTGCTGCAAATGGGTGAAAATGGCCCGGATGATAGATGGGAAATTTACGAAGTGAGGGGAATGGAGAATATAAAGTTATTTAGGGGGCCACCAGTTGCGGGTGCATCCTCCGTCATTGCACAACGAATGACACTGCACATAGACTCGATTAGTTGGTGGTGGACTGCACCATTGGACGATTCCATTTACGAACTGACCGACCTCCCTGGGGATCTATTCACCATGATCTCTACTGAGTTCTTTCTTGGACTTGAATGCGCATACACCGAAACGAGAAAGGATAAATTTACTTTCACAGACTTTTGTGTGTTTTCATCGGATTTAGACACCGCGCCTCCGCAAGTGATATCCGTGGCAGCGATTTCAGATCGTCAGGTTGTTTTTAGGGTTAACGAACCTTTAGATTCTTCATTTCAGAAGCTAACGAACTATTGGTTAGTCCCCACCATGATTACTCCAAATAAAGTAGAATTACAGGGGGCTAATTACATCTATTTGACCTTTGCTCAGCCACTGCCGCCTAATCAGGAACTATTTTTAGAAATCTCCAACTTAAAAGACTATTACCATAATACTCTTCCTATCACAAAGTACTCATTTATTTTTGAACAATATGATCAACCGGAATATGGGGATATTTTAATCCATGAAATCATGGTAGATCCAACTCCTAGTCAAGGTTTACCGGAAGTGGAATATATAGAGTTATTAAATAACACGGGGAAGACCTTCAGCCTGGATGGGTATACATTAATGAATGGTGACCGGAGTTTTCATTTTTCTAAACGACTGTTGTTTCCACACAGTTATTTGCTTTTAGGAGATAAACAGGCCATTCTTGCCTTAAAAAATGATGGAGATGTTTATGGTGTAGAGAATTGGATTGCTATTAACAATTCTTCCGGAACATTAAGCTTGTTAGATAGTCATAGAAAGATCATACATGAAGTTGCTTATGACCAAGGTTGGTATGGTGACCCAAAAAAGGCATCAGGTGGCCATAGTTTGGAAATGGTGGATGTGAATGATAGATGTGCGGGGGAGCACAATTGGAGAGGTTCTATGGCCAAACTTGGAGGAACTCCAGGAAAACCTAACTCATGGCCCCAGCAGGTTTTAATGCCTATACACATTACTGATTTCGACTTTCCGCAGTCAAATGCATTACGCTTTAGCTTGAACCGCATTATCGATTCCGGTTCGCTTACACCTGAAAATTTGTTCATTGTCCCACCTCTGTCTATTAAGAATTTGGTAACTAGGGAAAGTAATCCGTCATGGACCATAGTTTTTGATCAGGAGCCGATAGATGAGGTAACCTATCGGCTCTCAATTCTACCACCTCTTGTGGATTGTTCCGGATCTCTTTGGGCCGATACTGTGACTTTATTTTTTGGGAAGCCCAAACAACCAAAGCCCGGAGATATCATATTCAATGAACTCTTGTTTAACCCAACTAGCGTACACGGTGATTATATCGAAATATATAATCGGACCGGAAGTTATTTAAATCTCAACAGGGTCAATTTCAAGAAGAATTTAGCTGACCAAGGGATAAGCTTAGCTGTTGATAAAATTGTCCCATTCGGTTATCTGTGTTTTTCTGAGGAAGGACGGGCATTGGCTGCAAATTATCCGGTTAGCAATTCAAAGAACCTGGTCCGGCAGGATATCCCTGCTCTACCTGATGATGAAGGGATCATCTATTTAGTAGATGAAGCATCTGGTAGTCTTCTGGACTATCAATTTTATCACCATTCATGGCATAATAAACTCATCGATAATGTGGAAGGCATAGCACTTGAACGCATCTCTACCGCGGATACAGCTCACCATGCAAAGAACTGGACTTCAGCCAGTGCGGTGGTCAGATTCGGAACTCCAGGTGCAAAAAATAGTCAGGTGAGTGAAGACCAAGCAGACTTTGATGGTTTTTTACAAATCAATAATACTATATTCTCCCCCAATGGTGATGGTTATGAGGATAATCTTGAGCTGACCATGCATCCAAATCAGCCTGGCTACACGGTACAAGTTTGGTTATATAACGAATATGGTACTTTGATCCAAACGTTAATACCACAGACCGCGTTAGGTTTAGACTATAATCATTTTGTGTGGGATGGAACAAAAATGAACGGACAGGTAGCATCCATGGGCAGGTATATTATCTTTGCCAGGTTCGTACACCCCTCAGGCCAAGTACATCAAATCAAGAAGAGTATTGTAGTGGCAGGATTAAATAAATGATTAATCTTTTGAACCTTTTTTTCAGCCGGCCTACCATATTTTGGTTATCGGCCTTTTTTCTGGCAGGATTTGCGCTTGCAGCCAGTGCCATTTATCCAAGTTACCTATTCAACAGGATTTCCAATTACGCCGTTTACATTTTATTACTCCAATTCGTGGCCATATTTTTTTTCCTTACCATATCCAAGTACCGTTTGATGTGGATAGCTATTGTTTGTACAGGCTTTTTAAGCCTGCGCTTAAAAAATGCCTCAAATCAGCATCTAATTCTACCCTCCCGATCTGCCGAGGAAGAAGTCACCGTTAGTCTTTATCATGTAAATGCCATGACCGATTTAAATACAGACCTGCAAATTATAAAAGAAGACTTGCCAGATATTCTAATATTTAATGAAATCTCGCCAGAATGGTCCGCTTTTTTGGGGAGTGAATTCGATTCTCTGTATCTGTTTAAAATTGACTTACCAAGAATTGACCCCTTTGGATCATTGCTATTCACTAATCATAAAGTCATTAAGATTGATACGTTAAATTACCAGAATGTAGTGGTATCTATCCCAGCTTTGAGTGTGCTATTTAGTTTGGATGATGGACAAGCTGTTGGCCTAACCAATATTTATAATCTACCAGCCATAAATCAAAGTGACTATACCTTATTAGGTGAACGGCTGGACGAAATAGCAACACACCTCAACCGCATCGAACAAGTGCCATGGATAGTCGTAGCAGACCTGAATATGGCCAGTTGGGTGAATGAAGTAAGCGAATTTTCTGCACAACTGGAATTACAAAATAGCCGGAGAAACTCCAAGCTGAGAAAGTTACCACTAGATCATATATTCTTTAATAGCTTTTTTGAATGCTATTCATTTAAAGAAATTGAAAATTATGGACGTTATATAGGTATAACAGGGGCTTATCAAGTCCTTAAGGAATTAAAACCTCAACCGGGTAAAAATTAACAGAAAACCGCAGGAGAAATTCTTAAACCCGTATTTTTCCATAATGGAAATAAAACTAACTGCATTTGTTGACCTCACCAGTTCGGAAGTTTATCAAATACTCCAGTTACGGCAATTGGTTTTTGGACTGGAACAACAATGCTTGTACCAGGATATGGATGACCGCGATCAAAACAGTTGGCACCTAACCATAGTGGACTCGAACAGCTTAATTGCATATGCCAGACTAATCCCCGTTGGTGTCAGTTATCCGGATTATGCCTCCTTCGGACGCGTAGTTACCCACCCTGCAATTCGCCAGACCGGTGTTGGTAAAACTCTACTAGCTCATATTATATTGAATATGCAAAGATTATTCCCTGGTCAACCCATCAAAATTGGAGCTCAATTGTACCTGCAACAATTCTACCAATCGGTGGGGTTTCATTCCTGCGGTGAGGTTTACCTAGAAGATGGAATCGAACACATCCACATGATCCAACATCCACTTTAAGCGGTTATGGCAGCACAAACTTCACTCAGAATCTGCTCCACAGTCATTTTATCAGGTCCTTGAGCATAAACTCGCAATACTGGTTCTGTACCGGAAGGACGAATCATGACCCACTTATCCGCTCCAAAATAATATTTGTAGCCGTCGAGATCTTCAAAATCCGTAATCGCGTATTTGCCAAAATTCTTGAACACTTTTTGATCTAATTTTTTCAGAATGTCTTGCTTTTTGGCTTCGGTCAGATGTAAATCATTACGGCCAAATTCAAAGGCGCCAATGATCTCATAAATTTCATCAATCAGCTGACTAAGGGATTTCCCTGTTTTGGCCATGAACTCCAGGATAACCAAGCCCATCCAAATCCCATCTCGTTCAGGAATGTGGCCTTTGATAGCTATACCGCCAGATTCTTCTCCAGCTACCAAGACATCCTTAACCAGCATAATCTCTGAAATATATTTAAACCCGATTTTGGTAATTTCACAGGGCAATCCGTAATGATCGGCTAATTTTTTTACCTTCTCTGTCACTGAAAAAGTGATAATGACTCCCCCATTCATATTTTTATAATGGTGTAAATAATGTACCAACAAGAGGAGAATACGGTGTGAGTCCACAAATCGGCCAAACTCATCAAAAAGTCCTATACGGTCTGCATCACCATCTGTCGCTAATCCCATGCCGATGGTCGCATCTTTAGCTACCACTTCGGCAAGCTCAATCAGGTTTTTTTCTATTGGCTCCGGCGGAGTACCCAGAAATGATGGATTGTTATCACAATGCATGAGATAAGCGTCCGGCAATAATCTTTTAATCACATTTTGTCCTGCGCCGAACATAGCGTCATAAGCTATGCGTATTCCTGAGTTAAGTATCAAGTCCAGGTCAAATTGGTTTTTTATCTTCTCTATATACATTTCTTCCAGGTCTACCCACTTTAGAAGGCCTTTTGTTTCCATGTCTTTGACTGGTAATAGTAAGCCTGGGGCAGCATCCGGAATCATTTCTTCCACTTCATTGATATGGGCAGGGATGGTTGGACCACCATAAGAAGACTTTAATTTATATCCGTTATAGTCAGGAGGATTGTGGGAGGCGGTGATCACGATACCCATATCAGCTTTTAATTGGGTTACTCCATACGACACCATGGGTGTAGAAGCAAAATGGTCAGCTAAATATACCCTAAGTCCATAAGCACCAAGGACTTCGGCTGTCGCACGAGCAAACATAGCCCCCGCAAACCGACAATCATAACCGATCACTGCTGCCTCCATATCCTTGGATAACATCCACCGTGCTGTAGCGTCAGCGACTCGCATAACGTTGTCCACGGTGTATTCTTTGGCGATTATTGCCCGCCATCCATCTGTGCCAAATTTTATTTTTACCATAATAATTGCATTTTTGCGCTCGTAATTTGGGAAAATTTTTCGATTATAAAATAACTTAATCTTATAAAAATTTGGAGGACAACTACCGGCATAAGGGCATGCGTAAAGCATTAATAGATACCTTGCGTAAAAAAAATATTGAAAACGAGAGGATTTTACGGGCCATGTCCGGACTACCCCGCCATTGGTTTTTAGATGCAGCTTTTGCCGATTGGGCTTATAAAGATGTCCCCTTTCCTATTGGGAACGAACAAACAATCTCTCAGCCATACACCGTGGCCTTCCAGACACAATTGCTGGAAGTGGAACCCAAAGAAAAAATCCTGGAGATCGGCACCGGCTCGGGCTACCAAGCTTGCATATTATCTATTCTTGGTGCTAAAGTATACACCATTGAAAGGCAGGAAACCCTTTTTCATAAAACCAACATGCTACTCCAAAATATTGGATTCGGCCAAATTAGGACTTTTTTAAAAGACGGTTTTGAAGGCTTGCCGCGGTTCGCCCCATTCGATAAAATAATAATTACCTGTGGAGCGAATGAAATTCCTTCACCTCTGGTAGACCAACTAAAAGTTGGTGGACTTATGGTTATCCCTTTAGGAGATAAAGAACAAAAGATGCTGCGCATCACCAAATTAAGTGCCACGGAACATAAAACCGAAGAATTCGGTTACTTCCGGTTTGTCCCTCTGCTAAAGGGCATAGAAAAAACAAAATGAAAGGTTATGAACCCACGGTGCGTCCTTTGGCCACGTGTGACTTGCGTTGTTCATGATACATTTTATTCAGATTAACCAATAAGGTGGCCAAACCGTTATGACCGTCTGTATAATATTTTTGATCACCATAAGTAATAATTCCAGTGTGCTTTTTCCACTCTGCAGCTAAGAGAGTGTATTTTCTACCCAGCTTTTCATTGGGGCCAAACATGAGGAATTTACCATCATCATTCGGCTCAAAGGAAACAGCAAACCGGTTTTCTTTGGGCAAGGTTACCAAGACACCGGGAGTTCCTTTGCGGATAACTATTTGTTCTACCTTACGTCCGTCAACCACTTTTATTTCCCCCTGCACTATTTCAACATTGCCTCCGGTCATATCTCTTCTCAATACAACATCCTCAGATAAGTAGAACTGAATACGTTTTAAGTCCTCTTGCTTAAACTCATAACTGTCGTAAAATTTCTGAGTAAAAGGCGTTAAACGCGGACTACAGGATGAAAAGATAAACCAAGCTGAAATCCAGATTAATACTCGATTTTTCATTGCTCTAATTTTTAGTAAAAGTATAACTTATCCCATTGACAACCAATATCATGAGTATAAGCTTAACAGCTTATTAACCTAGTATTTTATATAATTGTTAAAACATTTGGCCTCAGTAACTTTTTAACCCTTGCGAAGTAGGTTATCCATGGATCTTTTTTTACGAAAAAATTCTTTCAGTAAAGCAGAACAGGGTGCTTCCATGAGGCCCAATTCCAATTTCGTATCCATATGCAATAATGGTCTGCCATAGCGCATAAAGCCTTCTTTCTCGTCACTGGCCGCATAAACCAGGCGTCCTAGTTGTGCCCATTTCAAAGCACCTGCGCACATGATACAGGGTTCAAGGGTTACATACATACTACATTCATTTAGGTATTTATGGCCCAAGTGGTTGGCAGCGGCTGTAATAGCTTGAATCTCGGCATGAGCTGTTACATCATTAAGAGATTGAGTCAAATTATGGCACTTTGCAATGATTTGGTGATTCCAAACTACCACCGCCCCAACAGGTATTTCATCCTCTTCAAAAGCAAGACGAGCCTCCTCATACGCTCTGGTCATAAAATATTCATCAGTAAAAACTATTATATTCACTACCTCCGTTTTTTGAGGAGACATAATACAACTGAAGGCTTAATTATCAAAAAAAATCATCTCAGTTTCTTATATAATATTCATAACTTTGCACATGGACCTAAATAATATATATTCTACAAAAGGACTTCAGGATGCATTAACTTTTGACGATATATTGTTAATGCCTTCTTACTCTGAGGTGTTGCCTAGAGAGGTGAATGTAAGTACAAAGTTAACCACTGATATCACCTTAAACACTCCGATAATCTCTGCAGCTATGGATACCATTACCGAAGAACGTTTGGCTATCGCCATCGCTCGCGAGGGAGGTATCGGCATTATTCATAAAAATATGGATATTAAAGATCAGGCGGAACAAGTGCGCAGTGTGAAACGATCGGAAAGTGGAATGATTCAGGACCCAGTCACTTTAAGTGCCCAAGCAAAGGTAAGTGATGCGTTAAAACTGATGAATCGTTATAAGATAGGCGGCATCCCCATTATTGATGAGGCAAATAAACTCATTGGGATATTAACCAATCGGGATTTAAGGTTCGAAACCGACTTCAGCAAACCGGTTAAAGATCTAATGACCAAAGAGCGGCTGATAACGGTACCCCTTGGCACAACTTTAGAACAAGCCCGTGCTATTTTGCAAAAAAATAAAGTCGAAAAATTACCGGTTGTAGACAGTGAATATAAACTGCGTGGTCTTCTGACTTACAAGGACATTATGAAGTTGGAGAATTTTCCCAATTCTTGCAAAGATAAACATGGGCGATTAATCGTTGGAGCAGCGTTGGGAATAGCTAAAGAAACCTTTGATCGGTTAGACGCTTTATTGGAAGTAGGCGTAGATGTGGTCGTGGTAGATACTGCTCATGGTCATTCTAAAAGCGTTCTTGACACGATTAAGAAAATCCGCAAAAAATACCCTTCTCTACAGATTATCGGCGGTAATGTAGGAACCGGAGAAGGTGCATTAGCTTTAAAAGAGGCCGGAGTCAATGCTGTGAAAGTAGGTATTGGACCGGGAAGTATTTGTACCACCCGCATTGTTACCGGTGTGGGGGTTCCTCAATTGTCAGCTATCATGTCTGCAGCTTATGCTTTACGCGGAAGCGGCATTCCAGTCATCGGTGACGGTGGCATTCGGTACACGGGAGATATTGCCAAAGCAATCGCAGCAGGGGCTGACTCAATTATGGTCGGTTCCTTATTTGCAGGCGTGGAAGAAGCACCCGGTGAAACCATCATTTTTGAAGGTCGAAAATTTAAGATCTACCGGGGTATGGGCTCTTTAGGAGCTATGCAACAAGGTTCTAAAGATCGTTATTTTCAAGATATTGAAGATGATATCAAAAAATTAGTACCGGAGGGTATTGAGGGTCGTGTTCCTTTTAAAGGTACAGTAAATGAAGTTATGGTACAATATATCGGTGGCTTGCGCGCAAGTATGGGGTATTGCGGAGCTCCAACCATAAAAGATTTACAAAAGGCCAAAATGCAACGCATTACGGCCGCCGGGGTAACTGAAAGTCACCCGCATAACATTACGATTACAAAAGAATCCCCTAATTATAGCCGAAAATAGATGAACCGCTTATCCAGGGACTTCTATCTCCAAACAGATGTTCTTGACATTGCTAAAAAACTCCTGGGTAAAGTCCTGGTCTCCCAGATTGGCGGGCAACGCACTTCCGGTATCATCGTCGAAACTGAAGCATACCAGGCTCCTGAAGACAAAGCTTCCCATGCTTATAATTTTAAGCGAACCAAACGCACCGAAACAATGTATAATCCAGGAGGTCATGCGTACATTTATCTCTGTTATGGTTTGCACCACCTTTTTAATGTAGTAACTGGCCTTAAAGGAATGCCTCACGCCGTCCTGGTTAGAGCCTTACAACCTCTCGAAAATATCCCTGGCATGCTTAGCCGAAGGAAAAACAAACACCCTCTGAAAGTTACTAAAGGCCCGGCATTATTAAGTGAAGCTTTGGCTATTACTGTTGACATGGATGGAACTGATTTGGTCACGAGCCAGTTATTATGGATTGAAAATTATTTACAGCCTGAGCCTGGTGAAATTCAACAATCAAAACGGATCGGCGTTGAATATGCCCAAGAATGTGCGTCATGGGAGTGGAGGTTTTATTTAAAAAATAATTCATGGGTAAGTCAATAAAAGTTTTACTTCTGACCATCACTTTCCTCCTTGGTGTTAAAGCGAGGATCTGGACTACTGACCTGGTTAATTCCGATCATATTTATGTAGATTATGTAAAGACCGTTACTTTTCACCAAACCGGCTTACCACTTACTTTACCAATAGTTATGGGCCAAGGTAGTCTGACTTTTGCTTTTGATGACATAAATGGGGGGAGCACCCGTTATAAATACTACATAGAACATTGTGACCGGTTTTGGCAAGCATCCAATTTGAGTCCCAATGATTATCTGGATGGATTTGATGAAGATAACCTGCGGCAAGTAGATTTTTCTGTAGGCACATATCAGGACTACTCTCATTATACGTTAGTTCTCCCAAATAATGTGACCCGCTGGACTAAATCAGGTAACTATTTACTTCATATTTTTGATGAAGCTTCCGGAGAACCGGTGATCACGCGCCGGTTTGGAGTCGCGGATATTAAATTATCGCCCACCTTATATTTTCGGCGACCGGTAAATACCCTAATCGATCAAACACATCAGTCTTTTGAAGTTGCCATTGATATCAAAGATTTTAATTTGTCTAATCCCCTTCAAGATGTTTCAATTCAAGTGATCCAAAATGGTCGGTGGCAATTTATTACGTCCCCAAAACCACCTAATTTTATAAGAGGAACCGAAGTAGTATTTTTAGACAATGGTCAGTTAACTTTACCTGGTGGTAAAGAATTCCGGACGTTAGATATTCGGTCCCTACGTGCTCGAACTGTAAACGTAGAAGCCATTGAAGTCCAGCCTGATGGCGTCGTTGTGTTTGTAGAACCTGAACCACTGCGGGCTACGCGGAATTATATTTATATTATAGATGGAAATGGAGCTTTCGTCATAGAAAACAAGGATCGCCCTGGAGATCCTCAGCTAACCTGCGATTATGCTCATGTCAATTTTTTATTGCAAAGTTCCAAAGAATTAGACCAAGGCATCTATCTTCTGGGTGGATTCAACCATTGGGAGTGTTTAGAAGAAGATAGACTTAGGTATAAGCCGGAAGATGGAGGATATGTCATCGAAAAATTACTTAAACAAGGCTACTATAATTATGCATTTGCCATGAAGGATGAAAAGACCGGGCAACCAAATTATAGTAAGACCGAAGGCGATTCATATGAGACAGAAAATAACTATACAGTTCTCATCTATTATCACCCTATAGGTGCAAGATATGATCAATTGATCGGTCTACGCACATTTAATAGTCTAAAACCTTAAGGAAGGTGAGGGAACTCGTGCTCATCTATATTTCGATATAGTTTATCCCCGGTTTTTGGCCATTGATATAAATAAATAAGTATCTACGAGGTTATTCAATATCATTGTATTAGATAACAACCATGAAATTAATAGCATGACCATGCATAAATATTTTTTAATTTTTCTTTACACCCTTATGATCACCTTGACTTCATGGAGTCAGGATAAATGGAGTCTGGAAAGGTGCATACAACGGGCCATAGATAACAATATCCAACTCAAACAAAATAAAGTTCAAACGGATCAGGCTGCCTTAACTTTGCAACAAAGCAAGCTTAATCAGCTACCCTCTTTGAGCGGATCGAGTGGCTATTCGTTCAATTTTGGTCGAAATGTGGATCCTTTGACCAACAGCTATAAAAGCGAAGTGTTTAGCGGAAATAATTGGGGGATCAGCAGCGGCGCCTTATTATATGGAGGTGGGCAAATACGCACAAATATAGCCCTTAATAATAGCCTTCTGGAAGAACGTAAACTGCGTAACCAGCAGTCTCTGAACGATGTTCAACTCAATGTGGTCCTGGCATTTATGAATATCCTTTTCGAAGAAGAGCGGCTAAATAACAGCCAAGCCCAATTAGCTATCAGCCAAAGTGCCTTGGAAAGAATGATGCGTTTAATTCAAGCAGGAGCTCAACCTGAAAATGCCCGTTATGACCTGGAGGCTCAAATAGCCCTTAATGAACAATCGGTCGTCGGCAGTGAAAATAACCTCACTCAGGCATTGTTGAGCTTGAAAACTTTATTATTGCTTGATGCGGATTATAATTTGGTTATTGAAAGGCCGGAGATAGAAATTCCCACTGATGTTGACCCGGATATATTCACCTTTGCGGATGTATATCGATCAGCCTTAAATACACAACCATCCATGCAAGCAGATGAATGGTTATTAAAAAGTAGCCAGCTAGCTATTAATCTGGCTAAAACACAGCTTCAACCCACATTATCACTGGGAGGAAGTGTGAACACAGCTTATTCGAATAAAGGTTTACGTGTTGTTGGAACTTCTACGGTTAGACAGCCTTTCGATGCTTTTTTTAATAACGATAAATACACCTTCGAGGTTGAAAGTACCATCCCCATCACCGATAAATCCAGTTATTGGCAGCAGTTTTCAGATAACCTTGGTTATGGTTTAGGACTCAACCTGAATATTCCAATATATAATCGTGGGAGTGTACGTACGCGGATAAAGTCAGCCGAATTGGATCTGAATTCAACTGCGTTGCAAGTGGAACAAAACAAAGAAAATCTAAAAGCAACCATACAAAGGGCTATTGCCGATGCAAAGGCTTCAAAAAGGGCCTTTAACGCTGCGCAAAAGACCTTAGATGCACAAAAAATATCTTATGAGAATATTCAAAAAAGGCTCGACCTGGGTTCGGCGAACACCTACGAGTTGATCGAAGCGAAAAACAGGTTTGATTCAGCTGCGAACAGTTTGATCATCAATAAATATGACTACTTGTTCCGTTTAAAAGTTATCGATTATTATTTGGGTAAACCATTGAAAATATAAACTAATCATCATCATGTCTGCACCGAAGAAGCGCAAATCCAGAACTTTATTATTTGTTTTAATTGGAGCTGTCTTACTCTTAGTGGCATTTGCTATTTATAAGCAAAAACAAAAACCAAAAGGTGAAGAGGTTGAAACATACAAACTGACCAAACGAACCATAAAAGAGACAGTTACTGCCAGTGGAAAAATATTTCCCGAAAAGGAAGTTAAAATATCTTCAGACGTTTCCGGAGAAATCGTGCAATTGTTAGTAGAAGAAGGGGACTCCGTGGCTACCGGGCAATTGTTAGCGAAAGTTAACCCCGATGCTTATATGTCCGCCGTTGAACGCGGGCAAGCCGGTTTAAACAATGCCAAAGCTCAACTATCCATCAGTCTTAGCCAAGTCGAAAGCAGTCGAGCCCAACAAGAACAAATCAATGCACAATTATCTAATACCCGTAAAATTCATGAAAGGAATAAACAATTAAAGTCCCAGGGAGTTATCTCGCAAGCCGATTTTGAAGCATCAGCGTCTAATCTTGAAATGCAGGAGGCAAATTATCGGGCTTCACAAGCCAGCATGCGTTCCGCCGAACAAAGTGCAAAAGCAGCCGAATTTAGTGTCAAGGGCTCGCAAGCTTCTTTAAAAGAATTACAGACCAGTCTGCAAAGAACGTCCATTTTTGCGCCTACATCCGGTATAATATCCAAGCTAAATGTGGAAGAAGGTGAACGTGTTGTAGGTACCATTCAAATGGCCGGAACGGAAATGATGAGGATCGCCAATCTGACGAGTTATGAAGTACAGGTCGAAGTCACTGAAAATGATATCCTTAAAGTAGCTTTAAACGATGACGTGGAAATAGAGGTTGATGCCTATCTAGACCGAACTTTTAAAGGCAAAGTATCTGAAATAGCTAATTCTGCAGCCAATAGTGGCGCCACCACTAGTTCTCTGACCTCGGAGCAAGTGACTAATTTTGTAGTCAAAGTGCGCATAGAAGCAGATTCTTATGCAGAACTAATTAAAAGTGGGAATAAGTTTCCTTTCCGCCCAGGAATGTCCGCATCCGTAAGTATTACGACAGAAATAGCTTCGGATGTTTTGGCCGTGCCCATTCAAGCAGTAACCAGCCGTGAGGATAAACAACCCTCCGATGAAAAAGAAGACAGCAAAGTTACGGTAAGTGTTAGCGATGACGAAGACAGCGAAAAATCTAAAGCATCCCGCAAACTGGCCACTTTGGACGAAATTGTTTTCCAATTAAAGGGAGATACAGTAGCCCAGATTAAAGTTTCTACAGGTATCCAGGATGATGAATACATCATGATTTCCTCCGGCTTGAATGAAGGTGATGAAGTAGTGAGCGGCCCCTACCGTACAGTATCCAGAACACTAAAATCCGGAATGTCCGTTCATAAAAAAGAGGAGAAGAAAAACACGAAACCTAAGACGGACCAATAGACAATGTTTCAGGAATGTGCTTTGATCATCTTTGCCCGTAATCCTGTTTTTGGCCAAGTTAAAAGCAGAATAGCCAAACGAACTGATCCGGAAACAGCACTGAGCATTTATAATCAGTTGTTAGCAATCACAAGAGAAAATGTCAAAACTTTCAAAGGTGTAACCTTTGTTTTTTACAGCAGCTACATTGAACAAAATGATATTTGGGTAAATGTTGAAAAGAGATTACAGTCTCCAGATGATAATCTGGGGAAACGTCTTAAAGCAGCTTTGCGAAGTTTAAACGATGTTTATAAATATAAAATAATTATCGGGACGGATTGCCCAGAATTGTCGGAGCACATTATAAACCAAGCGTTAGTTGCTTTAAAGGATCATGATGTAGTGATTGGACCTGCAAAGGATGGCGGCTATTATTTAATAGGTCTGACCCAGGATTATACAACACTTTTTGAAGAGATACATTGGGGTTCATCCGAGGTGTTAGCCCAAACCCTAAATCAGGTAAACCAATTAAATCTTAGCTGCGCTTTACTACCCGAACTGCATGATGTCGATGAAATATCTGACTGGGAGCAATACCTATCACGTCTTAGGGATAAAACTTCGGCCCCATACGAGCAGAATTATAAATAGAAGGAACAGGGCCATGCGGGCTATAATATCTCCCCATTGATTGTAAAATGTCCTTTTGGAATTTGCTTTAATTTCCTGGGCACCGGATTGAGCTTGCCCATATTCATTAATTCTGGTTAGGTCCCCGCGTTGATTGATAAAACCAGAGATACCCATATTTGCGGAGCGGGCTATACTTTTACGCTGTTCAATGGCGCGTAATTTCCCTAAAGCAGCATGTTGTTTATGACCCGGCGTATTATCCCACCATCCATCATTAGTCATGATGGCTAAAAAGTTGGCTCCGGAATGAATATATCCTGACACATATTCACCATAAACTGATTCGTAACAGATGATTGGGCCTACCCTCCCCTTGCCTTGAGTAAATGGTGTCCGGTCTTTTTGCTGGCCCCAATCGGTCATTGAGCCGCCTAATTTATTTACCAGTGGCCGTAAAAATGGCAACAGATGTTTGTAGGGAAATATTTCAGCGCCGGGTACAAATTTAGACTTCAGATATAGTTGATTAGCACCTCCACTATCGATTTGAACAGCTGAATTTTGTACTTCAAAATAGAGCATACCGGCTGTTGTTTTACGTTCATGCAAGTCTCTCGGTGGCTTATTGTCCTCGGTATATTTTTTATATGAGCTTAGCCCGGTGATCAGTTTTACATCGGGATATTGTTTTAAAAAAGATATCAGGTCTTGATAGACCGGATATCCTTGCAGTTCATCAACGTCAAAGTTACCAAAACTTGTTTCCGGGAAAATCAAATAATTGACAGAGTTATTTAGAGCTTGCCGCGAAAGGTCTAAGAAGCGTGGGAGTTGTCCTTCGTCAGGAATATTAAATTTTTCAAAATGAGGTTCAAAGTTTGGTTGCACTACGGCCACTTTAATAGATTCACCTTCATCAGAAGTCTGCGTATACATGACCAGGGACAAGGCAATCGGCCCCAAGACCAAAAGGAGGAAGGATAATCCGAGTTTAACATCCCATACCTTGGTGGTGGTTTTTTTATTAATCCAAAACCACCCCACCATATTCACACTCCACACCCAGGCCGATCCGCCAAAAGTGCCGGTAAATTCATACCATTGTATCCAGGTATGCCGAGAGGCAAAGTAATTCCCAAGGTTTAACCATGGCCAAGAAATTTCCCAATTAAGATGTAAATATTCAAAACAAGTCCATAAAACAGGTAGGGCGAATAATTTAAGAAAAGGAGTAAGCCGGTCTTGTAATTTATAATATGACCAAAATACCGAGGCCATAAAAAAAGAATTCAAAAAAATGGCCACAACTCCGGCAATGAATGCTGTATTAGCTACCCACCAGGTGGTACATAAGTTCCACAAGGCAAAAGCATGGTAGGCATAGAAAAAAACCGTGCTACCCCTTGCTTTTTGTTGTTTGAATTTTTCTGCTAACCACAGTAATGGAATCCAGGCTATAAAAATCAGAAAAGTCAATGGAGACACGGGAAATGCGGCTGCTAAAAGTAGACCACTTAAAGTGGAAGCTGCCGTATACTTTAAGTGTCCAGCATTAACCCAATTTTTCCAGCCCAAGAGAAAAAAGGTGGCCAACCACAATCCAATAAAGAAAGGCCATGGCCAATACCCCCACAACGGACGCTGGAGCATTTGCCAACCAGAGAAAGCCGCAACCATTATAGACAATCCTGGGATGATTAACCGCCAAAACGAAGGCCCAGACATAATTATTTAACGATCTGACCTTCTGGCCAGGTTGAAGTTGGGCGCACTAAAATTAATTTACCTTCTTCATTCTCGGCGGTAAGAATCATTCCTTTTGATTCAATACCCTTTAACTTGCGCGGGGCAAGGTTCACCACCACCAGCACCATCTCTCCGGACAAAGCTTCGGGAGCAAAATGCTGGGCGATACCTGATACAATTGTTCGGGTTTCAAAACCCAAGTCCACCTCCAACTTCAAAAGCTTATCGGCATTGGTTACTTTTTCAGCGTTTACGATTCTGCCCGTGCGGATATCCAGCTTATCAAAATCGTCATAAATAATTTCTGTTTTCACTGGAGCAAATTTTTTGGTACTGGTCACAGCATCTGATTTTGATCCACTTAATTTAGCAATCTGAGCTTCAATCACTTTATCATCTACTCTGGAAAATAAGTGTTCAGCTGGTCTTATGGAATGTCCGGGCTCCATAATTACCTCTCCTTCTGATAGTCTAAATAGCATATCTTCGAGTTCACCCGCTTCAGTCAGCGGCTCCAGATTAAGTAAAAATCGCAATTTGTCTGAAGTAAAAGGAAGGAATGGTCTCATGACCACACTCAATGCTGCAACGATTTGTAATGAATAATTAAGCACTACTTTCACCAGCTCAGGGTCATCTTTATACGTCTTCCAAGGCTCATTGAACTGTAAGATCTGATTTCCCATAGACGACACTTCAAGCATTCGCTTAAGACCATCTCGAAAATTAAAATTGCGTAAGTTGTCTCCAATGTCATGCAAATGGTCAAAAAGTAGCACCATTTCAGCTTCATGATAAGTTTCGAATTCAGGGTCAAAGGCTCCCGTAAATCCTGTGTTGTCATCAAAAGCTGGTACTTTGCCCTCAAAAAACTTGTGAGTCAACACCATAACCCGATGGATAAAGTTGGCCAGGTTACCAACCAGGTCAGCATTTACTGCTTCCTGAAAGCCTTTCCAGGTGAACTCACTATCCTTTTGTTCCGGCATATTTTTAAACAAAACATAACGCAAAAGGTCTTCCTTTCCAGGGAAATCATCTAAATATTCATGGACCCAAACAGCCCACTGTTTAGATGTGCTGATTTTACGGCCTTCCAAGTTCATGAATTGATTGGCAGGAACGTTTTTCGGAAGTATATAATCTCCGTGGGTTTTAAGGATGGCCGGGAAAATCAAACAATGAAAAACTATATTATCTTTTCCAATGAAATGTACTAGTTGTGTTTCTTCATCCATCCAGTATTTGCGCCAATCTTTACCAGTCTGTTCTGACCATGCTCTGGTCGCTGAAACATAACCAATGGGTGCGTCTAACCAAACATAAAGTTTTTTACCCGCGGATCCAGGTATTTCCTGTGGAACATCCACCCCCCAATCCAAATCCCTGGTCATAGAACGAGGTTGTAAACCACCATCTAGCCAACTGCGGCATTGACCCAGAACATGCGGTTTCCAAAGATCAGGGTCATGGGTAGGTTTGTCTTCAATCGTTCCCTTGTCTAGCCACTGGCGGAGCCAGACTCCGTGTTTATCTAATGGCAGATACCAGTGTTTAGTGGGTTTTAAGACCGGTACAGCCCCACTTAAAGTGGATTTAGGATTAATTAGCTCCTCGGGACTTAAAGAAGATCCGCATTTTTCACATTGATCACCATACGCTTCTACATGACCACATCGTGGGCAAGTGCCAAGGATATAACGATCAGCTAAAAACTGTTGAGCCTTTTCATCGTAAAACTGAAGGGACTCTTTTTCTTCAAACTCACCCTTCCCATATAAATTCCGGAAAAACTCCTGAGAAGTTTCATGATGCAGGGCATTCGAGGTACGGTGATAAAAATCAAATTTAATCCCTATGCGATCAAAAGTGGTTTTTAATAACGTGTGGTACTTATCTACTATATGTTGAGGTGAAGCACCTTCTTTCCGTGCTTTGACGGTTATAGCAGCACCATGTTCATCAGAACCGCAGACATAAACCACATCTTTCCCACTTAATCTTAGAAAACGTACATAAGCATCTGCAGAAAGATATGCGCCGGTTAGATGACCTATATGAAGCGGACCATTTGCATAAGGTAGAGCCGAGGTAACCAAATAGCGTTTTGGTTGAAAAAAATAATCCCCCATGGACAATTTTCTTGTTTGGTTTAATCAAAAAACAGCGGTTCTACGCTCCAACCTCAGGTGGGGCGAAGATAAATGAAAAATGTGTATTTATCATATATAAATACTAATAATCAATAATTTTATCACTATCAGAAGACTAAAAGGAGAGCACACTTTAAGCATAAATTTTAGACATCTCTAAATTTATTTTTATTTTTAATGAAAATATTTTTTCAGAAAGCCTTGACATATTGATTTATTTCTGAAATTTGCAGCTTGAAAATGTTTCATTAACTATTTTTTAACATCTAACTTAAAATTTATTATCATGAAAAAACTGGCTTCTCTTGCACTACTTGTTGCAGTTTTCGCTTGTAAAAATGTTGAGCAATTCAAAGCTCCGATTGAAACCTTATCTACAGATTGGGCTTCCACAACTCAAGCAGTTACGGACTTCAGTAATATGCTGAACACTGAAAAAGCAAACTTGGATACCTGGATGGCTAACATGCCTTTAGCTGCTGATGTGGCTGCTAAACTGGACGATGCCGGTAAAGCTAAATTAGCTGAGTTTGAAGCTACTGCCAAAACTCAAAGTGAAGGTTTAAACACCATGGCTAACGATGTAAGTGCCTTTGTTTCAAATTGGGTATCTCAAGAGGGTGTTGTGAAGGGTTTAGTTGAAGGTTTAGCTGCTCAGAAATTACCAGCAGACGCAGCTACTCAAATTTCTACTTTAACTGACCTCGTAACCAACGCAAAAACTTCTGTTGGTACCTGGACTGAAAAATTGAACGCTGCCAAAACTGCTATTGGTACTCTTTCTTCAGGCTATGATGCCTGGAAAGCTACTTTGGCACCAGCTAAAAAATAATTTCTTTAAATTCTTTAAAGAACCAAAGCTTTCCGCTGACGCGGAAAGCTTTTTTTTTGCTTCCCAAGAACAATACAAATCCCAGAAGTACACCTGATTCTATTAACACCAATAAAATTTATTGATCGGTGGGAGAATATGGCTTGGGTTACTTGAAAAGTAGGGCCAACCGATTTGACCCCTATGAGGCTGAGGATGTATCAAACAACTCATGACCAATAATGGACTACTTGCTATCATCATTATCAAGTTTGTCCCAACATCCTATCAATAACTCGAAGAAAATAATCACTACTCCTTAAAATTTTTGTAACCAGAAAAAGGAGGAACAAACCCAACATGGTTCTGATTAAAAACCACCTTAAATCCAACTCATGATAGGTATTAATAATTTCTTTTCGTGGATCTCGAAAGTTAGTTTGTTGTTATTCTGAGGTTAGTTTAATACTAGTAATTGGCCTTAGAATTACGGGTGAAGAGGCCTTTCTTAAACACCATATTAATTATAAAAATTCGATCTTCTGGTCTGATTTTTGATAAAATCTAAATATTACATTGATGGTTATTAACCATAAAAAAAGCCGGAGGTATTCCGGCTTCATCATTAAAATAAATATTGTTTTCTAAGTTTTAACCGCCAAAATCATCAAAGCTGATGTTGGAGTTGGGAACACCTAGTTGATCCAAAGTTTTCAGAACAGAAGCATTCATCATAGGAGGACCACAAAAATAGTATTCGATCTCTTCAGGTTCGGGATGATTTTTTAAGTATTGATCATATAAAACAGGCATGATAAAACCTTTGAATCCGTCGCCAGCTTTGTCATCAACATTCTGTTTTACTGTCCAGTTATCTTCCGGTAAAGGATTATCTAAGGCTACAAAAAAGCGGAAGTTGGGAAACTGTTTTTCAATCTGTTTAAATTCATCTATATAAAATAACTCTCTTCTGGTACGACCTCCATACCAAAAGGAAACCTTGCGATCGCTGGTCTTAAGCGTTTGGAACAAATGAAAGAGATGGGAACGGAGTGGAGCCATACCGGCACCTCCTCCAATATAAACCATCTCCTTTTTGGTTTCTTTGATAAAAAACTCACCATAAGGTCCTGAGATTACCGCTTTATCCCCAGGTTTTAAATTAAACACGTATGAGGAGCAGACGCCGGGATTTACTGCCATCCAGTTGTTGGAATTTTTATCCCAAGGGGGTGTGGCGATGCGTATATTTAATTTGATAATGTTCCCCTCAGCAGGATGATTGGCCATAGAGTAGGCTCGGAATTGTGGTTCCTCGTTTTTCATTTTCAGGTCCCACAATTTAAATTTATCCCATTCTGACTTAAATTTATCTGGAGTTTCATGGTATGCGGGATGCGCTGTAATATCAATATTCTTATAATTTACTTCTATTACGGGCACATCTATCTGGATATAGCCTCCCGGGCGAAAGTCAAGCTTCTCACCTTCCGGCAATTTCACCACAAACTCTTTAATAAAAGAAGCAACATTGTAATTTGAGACCACTTCACACTCCCACTTTTTTATCCCGAACACTTCTTCCGGGACTTCAATTTCCATGTCCTGTCTTACTTTTACTTGACAGGCCAGGCGTTTTTGTTCACCAACTTCTTTGCGGGACAAGTGGTTGAGTTCGGTAGGTAAAACATCGCCGCCGCCTTTTAAAACATGGCATTCACACATACCGCAGGTTCCACCTCCTCCGCAGGCCGAGGGCAGGAATAAGTTGCGATCCGATAAGGTGGATAAAAGGCTGCTTCCCGGTTTTACTGCTATAGGATGTTCTTTATCGCCATTGACGATTATTTTCACATCGCCTTGGGCTACTAATTTTTTCTGGGCATATATTAGTCCAAATGCCAATAATACGAGAATAGCAGAAAACGCTACGATCGACCAAAGGATAAAGTTTACTTCGATTAAGAAGAACATTTTATTCTATTAATTAATGATTAAAATAGGTGATCGGGTTAATCCCCATTAAACTCATAAAAGCCATTCCCATCAACCCTGTAATGATGAATGCAATACCCAGTCCTCTTAAAGGAGCTGGAATATTTGAATAACGTAATTTCTCGCGAATGGCGGCCATAATAATAATAGCTATTGCCCATCCAATGCCTGATCCAAAACCGAACGTTACTGCCTCTGAAAATTTGTACTCACGGGCAACCATGAACAAGGCACCACCTAAAATGGCACAATTAACTGTAATCAGGGGGAGAAATATACCGAGAGCATTATAAAGAGACGGCGAGTATTTCTCCACGGCCATTTCTACCAGCTGTACTGACGCAGCAATGGTAGCAATAAACAAAATGAACCTTAAAAAGGTCAGGTCAGTTTTAAACAGACCTTTTGGCCCTAACACCAACTCGCTTAATATCCAGTTGAGTGGAATGGTTAATACTAGAACAAATATCACGGCTGCGCCTAATCCAATGGCTGTTTTGACACTTTTTGACACAGCCAGGAAAGAACACATACCTAAAAAATAAGATAACACCATGTTCTCAATGAACACAGATTTAATAAAAATATTTAACTCATTCATAAAAATAAATTTTAGGATATGTCAATGAGTTTTTGGTTTCTACTCCTTTGAATCCAAATAATGATGGCAATTAAAAACATGGCTGATGCAGGGGTCACCATAATCCCGTTGGGTTGATACCAACTTAACCAAGTCAATTCTTTTGTATTTAGGAGAAACTCCGCGGAATTACCGATAATTTTAAGTCCAGCAAGAGATCCGCGTCCAAAAAATTCCCGTACTGCTGCAATCACAATCAATATCAATCCATAACCTGCCCCATTACCGAGTCCATCCAAAAAAGATCGCCAGGGTTTATTAGCCATAGCAAATGCTTCAAGACGGCCCATGACAATACAATTGGTGATGATCAAACCAATATACACCGACAATTGTTTCCAAATGTCATAAGAATACGCTTTTAGTATTTGTTCTACCACGGTGACCAAAGCCGCAATGACGACTAATTGTACGATCATGCGGATTTGTTTGGGGACTCCCTTACGCAAAAGAGATACCACTAGGTTAGAAAAAGCAGTAACTAAGGTCACAGACAAGGCCATAATAAAGGCCGGTTTAACCAAAGTGGTCACTGCTAAAGCAGAACAAACTCCCAACACTTGAACTGTGATTGGGTTATTATCGTTGATTGGATCTGTGATGAGTTTTTTTTCTTTTTTGCTCCACCATGATTCCTCAGTCGCAGTCGGAGCCTTTAATGTTTCAGCCATAGAATAAATTATTTTTTATTACTACGTAATTTTTCAAGATAAGGAAGATAAGCATACAAACCATTATACAGCATATCCGCGACACCATTTGAAGTAATTGTGGCTCCACTAATGGCATCCACAGCATGTGCATTATTAGCCGTGCCTCCCTTGATTACTTTAATAGCAACAAACTTGTCGGCTTCATAAATTTGTTTTCCGATAAACATCTTCGGAAAATTAGGATTGTCTTTTATTTCTGCACCTAAACCTGGTGTTTCTGCTGCATGACCAAAGGCTGAGCCAGAAATTGTCGTTAGGTCACTATTCAATGCAATATAACCCCAGATTTTATCCCATAATCCATTCCCCCGAATAGATAATAAGAAGGTTTTTTCATTCTCACTATTAAAAATAAACAAAGGGTAATGTCTTTCTGCTTTTGGTTTTTTTTCTTCACTAGCCAAATTTATAGCTTCTGCTTTCATGTTTTCCAAAGGGTTCCCCTGGGCATCAATAACGACTTGTTCAATTTTTTCAGAAAACAATTTAAGGACCTCTTCATCTTTTAGCTTGTAAGGATCTTTACCCAATTGGTCTTTAATTGCACCTAAAATTTCTTTCTTTTTAAATATTTCCTCATTAATATCATGCCTTGGTTTCAGCACGCTGACAACCAAAGCCAATACCACCGACGTGATAAGCGCAATCACTAAAGTATAGATTGTAATATATCGATTGTTATGCATGGCGCAAACGCTTTTTAATATTTGATTCTACAACGAAATAATCAATTAAAGGGGCAAATGCATTCATGAATAAAATAGCTAACATCCACCCTTCCGGATAGGCAGGATTCAAAACCCGAATGATAATTCCTAATACTCCTATGAAAAAGCCATATATCCATTTACCACGGTTGGTACTTGCAGCAGTGACGGGATCTGTAGCCATAAATGCCATTGCAAAAAAGAAACTGCCGATATAAAAATGATACGGCCAGGGAATTTGCATGTAAGGATTAAATCCCCACCAATTAAATAGAATGGCCATGATCGCAGCTCCCAGCACCATGC
>JAYRWN010000449.1:0-4354 GCA_041917975.1 Saprospiraceae bacterium
ATGGCCGCGGACCGCACCTGCGTGCTGTCGTGTTCCAGCAATGGTAATAATTTTAAGTAGGTCGTGGGCCTGTTTTTATTGGATTCAGGGCCCCGATGCATGGCTTGTAATAAGGCCTCCGGATTGGAACGTAAGGCTTCTTCCATCACCTGGTCCAATACTGTCGGGCCACCCAGGCGGGCCATTTTTTGCCAGGCTTGTTTAGCCAGGGTGTCCTTTAGCTGCGGGGCCTGCACCTGCCGCGCCATCCATTGAATGGCCTCTGGTTCATCACAGGCCAGGAGGGCAAACACTTGTTGATTAATATCATTATTAAAAGTGGTTTTACCCTTGGTTAAAGCGGGCAGCCATTGGGATTTTAGGGTCCGGGCTGTTTGCCATAAGGCAAAGTCCAGGTTATCATCCATAGGCAGGTTCAAAACGTCCAAGGCTATCTCCATGGCCTGGGTAGTTCCTACCGAACGCAACGCATGAATGGACTCCAACCTCACCTGGGGATGAGGGTCTTGTGCCAGCTGTCCAAGTTTAGTAAGAAATTGCGGTCCTTTTTGCCACTGTCCGATCATTCTCAGTGCAGCAGCCCTCACCTGATGATGTTTTGATAAAAGCAGGGCGTTTAACAGATCCTCATCGAGGTTTCCCAGCGCGGAACTTAACCAGAGGCCTTCCAGCCGGTGGTGATCATAAGCCGGGTCCCGGGGATCGAGTCTTTGGATCCATTCTTTCAGTTGTCCTGAAGGACATTTTTGGGCCACCAATTCGCGATTTGCCTGCAGGCGGGTGAATTGTTCCGGTGATTTTAACAAATTCAATAGAGCGGCGAGGGAAGAGCCGTATATTTTGGGGATAGGTAGAGCCGGCTTGTTTTTTTGAGTAATCCGCCAGATGCGCCCATGTGATTTATCCCGCACAGGATGGTGGAAATCTACTTCGCCATGGTCGATTATGGGGTTGTACCAATCCACCACGTATAACGCGCCATCGGGCCCGATTTTCATGTCTACAGGCCGGAATGAACGGTGATCGGAGGTGATGATGGTTTCAACCTCTTTGGCGGTGTATCCGCTTCCTTGCGGCGTCAGGGCATAACGTACGGTTCTATTAGCCCGGAAGTCGGCGGTAATCAGACTGCCTTGCCAGGATGCCGGCAGGTGACGGCTATAGATGATTTCTGCCCCGATGTTTTTAGGTGTTCCCGAATTTAAACCCAGGAGCACACGTTCTGCCCCAACGGCGGTGGCATGAGCTGACTCGGGAAAGACATAATTCACGCCGGAGCTTCCAGCGCCATCCGTTGCAAAGGATTGGCCCCAGGTATCCCACGCTTCTCCCCACGGATTGATCAGACCCCGGGCAAAGATATCCAAGTGACCAGTCTCCGGCCGGTACGACCAAATACCGGAACCATTTAGGCGGCGCGGACCGTGCACGGTTTCAATAAAACTGTTGATGTAAATGGATTGGGTAAAGTGCAGATCGCCCCAGGGAGCCCAGCGCAGACCATGGATGGTATGATGAACGTCGGCATTACCAAAACCATCAAAAATGACCCGTTTTTGTTCCGCCATGTCATCACCGTTCCGGTCCTCCAGAAATAATAATTCGGTGGTTGCCGTCACGTAAGCGCCACCAGGCGCCGGCATCACTGCATGCGGAATCAACAGCCCTTCGGCAAACACGGTATGTTTATCGGCCTGCCCATCTGCATCCGTGTCTTCCAGAATGACTATTTTATCATTCGGCTCGCGCCCTGGCACGGGGTGAGGGTAGGTGCTGGAGGTAGCCACCCAGGCTCTGCCCCGCGTATCCCAAGTGATGTTGATGGGATTGGCGATCATGGGGTCGGCGGCAAAGAGATTAATTTCAAATCCCGGAGGTAAACGAAAAGCTTGCAGCTCTTCAGCGATATTGGGCGCCGGTATAAAAGCCGGAACTTCATCTTCTACATAGTTTTTGGGCGGTTGCCAGGATTGAATCAGTTCAATGGTAATATCGCTGGGCCGTGGGAGCAATACTTCAGCCAGCTCAGCTTCATATTCGGCAGCCAGACGCTGGAAATGATCCATTTCATAAGACAAATGGCCCATCTCATGCCGCCGGAAGAGGTAGATGTAGGCTTCATTCAGTGGGCGGAGCCGATAGCGGTGCATCTGGTTTTTCAGAACGATAAGTTGTTTTATTTTTTCTTGTCTGATCGAATCAGCCGGCAGCATCACCTGAAAAGGGCCCTGACCTTTGGTCACCAGTTGACCATCCACATAAACCGCAGCATGCACGGGGAGGTCCAGCGAGACTATCGGGCTCACGCTTTGATTGGTTAATTTAAATTTAAGACCCCGGACGGTTTTTTGCCAGGCGGTTACCTGACCGTGTTGTGCTGTTTTTATCCGGCCGGTGGAATCCAAACAAACGGTGATTTTTTCGGGTAGGCTGTGGCCTAAATTATTCAAAATCACTTGAGTCAACCGCTGGTAACCGGCACGGTTAAGTTGAATCCCATCGGACGTAAATTGTATGATCTGTGGATCACTTATCAATTCTTCAAACAGGTCGATAAAAGTATATTTTCTTTTACCGGCCACATCTTTTAGCCAGTCGCGGGTGCGACCCAGTTGTTGATTATAACGCTGTAAATCCTCCCCGGTCTGATGTATTTTTTCCTGTTTGGGTGGTGAAAGAATAACCACACGAATCTGCAAGGAGTCGGTAAAATGTAGAAGCCGTTCATAGCCGCTGGTAAATAAATTCCATTCCGCCTCGGTGGTAAAAAAGGCGGTCTCCGGTCCATATCCCACTAACAGGATTTGCGGCCGGGCTTCCAGGAGCTGATCGAATAAAATACGCGAACCAAATCCTTCTTCCGCACTGGGCGGTTGCCAGCTGCGCGTATTTTGTGCTGAACCGAACGAGGACCGCGCCAGTCCATAAACATCATCGGCGGCCCATCCCAGATTTCTAAACGTCAATCCTTGTCCGGGAAAAAGTTGAAATAGGGTCATTTCCAATTCATGGTCTTGTTCCATCCCGGCCATCAGCGATCCACCTAATCCTACCCAGCGTTGTAGAGGCTCACCTGAGGGTAAACTAAATTTTTTAACGGAAGACCAAGGACCGGCTATTCCGGAGGTATCCCACAAACGCATTTTCCACCATGACGGTTTTCCGGTGACAGCCAAACATTCCTTGCAGGTTAGTGCCGTCTTTTGGCCAAATTGTCTTTGGCTATCCCAGATATTTCCCAGATCACGATCCAACAGCGTTTCGTCATCGGCTACCAGCACCTGCACACTGCCCACGGCGGCGCTGTCTTTTACTGACCACCGAAAGATGAGTTCCGGGGGTAAAAGACTCTCTAGGATGGTATCCTCCGGGCCAATTAATTTCTGGGGCTGCAAAGTGCGATTTGGATCGCCGCATGTGCAAAGCAAAATGGGTAACAACCCTACTCCCCACCAATAATTTATCTTCATGGTATGAATATAACAAGGGAATGGTGAACTCCAAAAAATAGACCGGACGGTTAAATAAAAGCAACATGGGGTATTGAGAGATCCACGATGGCCATTGGTAACCTCTTACAATTTTCGGCGCGAATGATAAGTCATATGCAAGTCAATTAATGACTTGATATTTAAAACTCCCCGGGTTACAGCGGTATTTACGAGATTAGTTTTTATTCCCTCCCCAATTTTTCTTTAACCATCCTAAACACGCCTCAAACCAATCCACATCGCTGGTGGGATTGTTCATTCCGTAACCGTGCCCGCCGCGGGCATAAAAAAATGATTCTACCGGGATGCGATTTTTTTGCAGGGAGGCGATAAATACTAAACTGTTTTGCACTTTGACAACATCATCATCAATGGCATGAGTGATAAATGTGGGAGGAGTTTGGGTAGTCACCTGCAGCTCATTAGAAAATATTTCCACTTCTTTTACCGGTACCGGAAAGGACTTAAAGCGACCTTCGGAATTGACCCAGTCGGCATTGATCGCATTGATTTCGGTCTGATTGAGAGATCCGATCAAATTTATGCGTGAGCCCAGATGAGTCAGACTATCGGCAAAGCTGATGACCGGATAGTTTAAGATCATAAAGTCCGGACGCAGGCTGATGTTTTTCGGGTTGTCCACGACCGCCTGCTGAAAATGGGTTCCGGCGGTGGAAGCCAGGTGTCCTCCGGCGGAACTGCCGAGGATGCCGATTTTTTTTGGGTTTATCTTCCACGTTTTAGCCTGTTCGCGGGTCAGTTGGATGGCCCGCTGGGCATCTTGCCAGGGAACTATTGATTTGTTTATTACATGATCCGCATTAGGCAAACGATATTTCAGCACCAGGCCGGCTATGCCTTCC
>JAYRWN010000450.1:0-16141 GCA_041917975.1 Saprospiraceae bacterium
AAATTGAAACATTTATTTGCATTAAATAAGTACATATTACGATACAAAAAACTGCTTTTTTTCGGGCTGTTGTTTGTTACACTCTCCAATTATTTCAGCATTCTGCAACCCAGACTCATCAGGCAGGCTTTAGATCTGGTTATCAATAATTTAAAACTATTTCCATTATTTAAAGACTCCGCAATTCAAGCGGAATATAGCGGCAACCTAGCCACCTCATTACTGATGTTTGCTCTCTTAGTGGTTGGCTCTGCCATACTTATGGGTGTATTTTTATATTATATGCGGCAGACCATCATTGTGATGTCTCGTTATATTGAATACGACTTAAGGAAAGACATTTTTGCCCATTACACGACCCTTGACCAAGCCTTTTACCGCCGGAATAAAACCGGAGACTTAATGTCACGGATTACTGAAGATGTTTCAAAGGTTAGAATGTACCTGGGGCCAGCCATTATGTATGGTATAAATCTGATTACCCTCTTCATTCTGGTAATCGGTAGTATGTTAGAAGTCAATGCAGAACTCACCTTGTATACTCTCCTACCCCTTCCGATTCTATCCATAACCATTTACCTTATTAGCAACAAAATAAATCAGTTTAGTGAAGCTATCCAGCAACAGTTGGCCCGGCTAAACAGTATAGCTCAAGAAATTTATTCCGGGATCAGGGTGGTAAAATCGTACGTTCAGGAAAAATTTCTTTTAAAATATTTCGAGCATGAATCTGAATCCTTTAAAAGATTATCCCTTGATTTCACCAAAGTAGATTCGATATTCTTTCCATTAATCATCTTTTTTACCGGAATCAGCACGATCATCACGGTATATATTGGGGGTATAAAGGTCAATCAGGGCACCATAACGGCGGGAAATGTAGCAGAATTTGTTATTTACGTTAACATGTTAACCTGGCCGGTAACGGCCATCGGTTGGATTGCTTCCATTATTCAACAGGCCGCTGCATCACAGAAGAGAATCAATGAGTTTTGGCAAACCCAATCTGCAATTGCCCCGGCAATGGGAAATGGCCAGATTACCCGTGGAGCCATTGAATTTAACCAGGTGTCATTCACTTATGAAGATACTGGTATTCAAGCATTAAGGCAAGTATCGTTTCAAGTCGCACCTGGTGAAAAATTGGGGATATTGGGGCGAACCGCGGCAGGTAAAACGACCATTGCCGACTTGATCCTGCATATATATGACCCTCAGGAAGGAGAGATCCGGATTGATGGACAACCCCTTAAATCCATACCGCTAAGCGAACTTCGGGCCAAAATCGGTTATGTACCTCAGGATGTTTTTTTATTCTCAGATACGATACAAAACAATATTAGTTTTGGGTTACCAGTGGCCGCTAACATGGAGGATTTAGAGCAAGTCAGCACCCATGCAGCAGTCCATGCTGACATCGTCGGATTACCCAAAGAGTACCAGACGTTGGTCGGTGAACGGGGGGTATCATTATCCGGCGGACAAAAACAACGAATAAGTATTGCCCGGGCTTTGATCAAAAAACCCCGGATTGTACTTTTGGATGACTGCTTGTCTGCGGTAGATACCAAGACTGAAAGCCAAATCTTAGACTCTATTTATAACCAATTGGAGAACAATACGGTACTTATGATCACTCATCGTGCTGCCCCCTTGCTCAACTTTGATCAGATTATTATTCTGGATCGGGGAAGGATCGTCGAAATGGGCTCGCCTGATAAGCTTTTAGAGCTTAAGGGTGTATTTCATAAAGTACTGGAAGATCAACGGGTTGAGGAGGAATAAATAAATTTTTGTGTAAAAGCTTGTTTGGTCCAATTTTTATATATTTGTCAAGAACGATAACCAATTTTAAATCTAAACCTCCACCATAGTGGATAAAGACAGACGGAATCGGAACTTTGACAGTGTCTTTTCTAAAAAGGTAAAAGCGGGCAAAAGAAGAACCTACTTTTTTGACGTCCGCAAGACCCGCGGTGAAGACTATTATGTGACTATTACCGAAAGCACCATGAAGTTCAATGGCAATGGGTACGAGAGGCATAAAATATTTCTTTATAAAGAAGATTTTAATAGATTTGCCACATCATTACAAGAAACAATTAATCACATAAAAACGAATCTTATGCCACACTACGATTATGATGAATTCACAAAGCGCAGTGAAGAGTATGAAAAGCAGCGTGAGGAAAAATTGCTCGCTCGGGATGACGAAGAGGAGGATGTTGAAGAATTTGAAGATTTCGACGAGGAAATGTTAGACGATGAGTTTAATGATGACTTCGATGATGATGATTTTGAAGATGACGATGATGATCTTTTCGATGACATTATCGATGAGGAGGAGGATCCGGATCTCGGATCTGAGGAAGAGGAAGAGGAAGATGTGAGGTGGTAAAATCTTTCATTTTCTCCCTGAGACTAGCACAACTCGTCTTTAAAGGAAGATGACTTAGGAATTTGTGTCTCAACTTTTTAAAAAAAATCCACCACTTCGATTCGCTGTCCGGCCTTGTGATTGACTGAAAACTAAATTTTATAAAGTTGAAGATTCAAACCTACTAGAATCAAGAATTATATAAAGCCTTATTCTAACCAGAATCAAGGCTTTTTTTGTGTGTATTGGTTGCAACAATTGGCGCACTTTCAGGTTATACATATTCAAAATTTTTTCTTCATGCCTCCTCACCTGGTTTACATAAGATCTTGATATGGAGCGCTATGCAAGGCATCTTGTGCTTCCAGAGGTGGGTCCTAGCGGACAACGTGCCATATCAGAAGCAAAAGTTTTGGTTATAGGTGCCGGTGGATTAGGAGCCCCGCTGATAGCCTATTTAGCAGCCAGCGGAATAGGAACCCTGGGCATTGTGGATTTTGACTTAATAGAATTGACCAATCTGCAAAGGCAGATATTGTATCAGATGGATGATCTGGGAAAAAAGAAAGCTCAAACTGCTGCAAATTGGGTCAGTGCCTTTAATCCTGAACTCAAGGTCAATATACATGATCTAAGATTAGACCATACTAATGCCCTGGACATCATACAAGGCTATGAGATAATTGCCGACGGCAGCGATAATTTTGCCACCCGCTATTTGGTCAACGACGCTTGTGTATTGGCAAACAAACCCTTGGTGTATGGGTCCATTTTTCGGTTTGAAGGCCAGGTCAGTGTGTTTAACTTGCCTGATGGGGAAGGTAAGAGAGGGCCAAACTACCGTGATCTTTTTCCATATCCTCCCCCTCCAGAAATGGTTCCAAATTGTGCTGAAGGAGGGGTACTGGGGGTGCTTCCAGGCATTGTGGGGAGTATCCAAGCCAGCGAAGTCCTTAAAATTATATGCGGTATCGGTAAAACATTGTCCGGAAAATTACTCCTGGTAGATGTTTTAAATCAAGATTATAGAACATTAAAAATCATCAAAAACCAATCTAATCCGTTTAACTTCAATCCACCCGGTATAACTCACCTTTCTGACTATGATATTAATTGTCAAACAAACCTTGAAACTAAGCAAATGGTACAAAGTATAAATGTCCACCAATTAAAAGCCATGCAAGAAAACGGTGAGGATTTTCAACTCATTGATGTACGCGAAGTTTGGGAATATGAATTAACAAATCTAAATGGCTTGCTAATTCCAAAAGGTGAAATAGAAAATCATCTGGAGCTAATAGCACAAGATAAAAAAGTAGTCGTCCAATGTCGCAGTGGCGTGCGTAGTGCAGATGTTATTCTACTCCTGCAGAAGAAATATGGTCTGGATAATCTGTATAATTTAGAAGGCGGAATATTAGCCTGGTCAAAGGAAATTGACCCGTCCATGCCATTGTATTAACGCTCATCGCCTTGTTATTTTTTTTGTATTTTTTAATCTATCAAACTTATATTTTTATGACGATCAGATTAGGTGACATTGCTCCCAATTTTAGAGCAAAAACCACACAAGGAGACATCGACTTTCATGAATACCTTGGCAATTCATGGGGCGTATTGTTTTCTCATCCGGCGGACTTCACTCCCGTTTGTACAACCGAACTCGGTCACATGGCAAAACTCAGTCATGAATTTGAAAAACGGAATGTAAAAGTCATTGCCATTAGCGTCGACCCTCTTGGTTCACATTATGATTGGGTAAATGATATTAATGAGACGCAGTGCACAACGGTAAATTACCCCATTATTGCTGACGATGACCGTAAAATTGCTGAATTGTATGACATGATCCATCCAGGGAGTTCTGAAAAATTTACAGTCAGGTCCGTATTTATTATTGGTCCGGACAAGAGAGTAAAATTGACCATAACCTACCCACCTTCAACTGGCCGAAATTTTGCCGAAATTCTTCGGGTCATTGACTCACTTCAGCTCACAGCGTATCACAGTGTAGCGACACCGGTCAATTGGGAAAATGGACAAGATGTCATCATTCTACCTTCTGTTAAAGATGAGGACATTCCCAGTAAATTTCCCAAAGGACATACACGAATAAAGTCTTATTTACGGACCACACCTCAACCCAACCTTTAATTTTTTTTCCTGTCCCAATCATGAGCCACACCGGAATAATTTTGGTGTGGTTTTTTTTATTCTAATTGCAATGACCCGTTTAGTTGGATCGCAATGACGGTCATATATTTATCAGCAACATATTTTGGAATATCAATATAATACATGCCGGCATGGTTACTCCAGTAAGGCTTTAAGAACTCCTTCCAGGATAATTTTGTTCCTTCACCGACTACTCTGATCCGATTGATCTTGTTCTTTACGCCACGCAAATAGATTTGGCCTGATGGTGTTTGAGGTAAAAATAAATAAAGAATAGTGCTATCGGCAGAAAGTGTGGATGGTCCATGAAAATATCCAGCAGGCAAACCTGCTTTACTCCCATATATGGCCTCTGCGTGTTTTTGGGTCCACTCACCCAAGGTTGTTAATATTTGGGTTTGTTCTGTCGGTATGCTTCCATCCGCTTTGGGTCCTATATCCAGTAATAAATTGCCACCCTGGCCAATAACTTCGCTAAAAATCTGAATGATCTGTTGAGGTGTTTTATAGGCTTGATCATTGCCTTGGTAACCCCAGGAATCGTTCATAGTCATACATAATTCCCAATAAGGTTGCACAGGTTTTTTTACCGGCAACCCTTGTTCCGGGGTTGCATAATCGCCATAGCCCTGAAGACGTGAATTAATGATGACGTCCGGGTTATGCTGAAGCAATTTACTGCGAATTTCCCTGGCTTGCCAAATGGTATCTGCAAATTCCCAGTCTCCATCGAACCACCATAAATCCGGGTGATAGTTCTTGTTTAGCTCATCGAGTTGTCCATTTAAGTAGCTTAAAAATCTTTGCCAGCGAATAGGGTCATTCTTATAACGGTTTTCTTTAGATGTAAAATTAGGATAATCAGAGTGGGTCCAATCCGGCAAGGAATAATACAATCCTAATTTTAGTTTTGATCTTTTTACGGCTTTAACAAAAGGGGTTAGTACATCTCGTTTTGCGGCACTTTGATTTTTAGCATTCAGTGATCCAAAGCGGGTATCCCAAAGTGAAAATCCGTCATGGTGCCGCGAGGTAATAATAGTGTATTTAGCCCCACTGGCTTCTATTAAATTTACCCATGTTTCCGGATTATAATTTGCGGCAGTGAATCCATTCGTTTGTTTGAGGTAATCTGCATGAGACACATAACCGTTATAAAATGACCAGGATTCGTCAATTCCATTTACAGCATATATGCCCCAATGAATAAATATCCCCAATTTAGCATCACCAAACCAATCCATCTTATTTTTGGTCGACATGGTTTGGGCAAAGAGTAAGTAAGTCGAGTGACTAATAGCCCACCATACCAGGGTCATCAAAAATTTCTGAAAAGCCATCTTATAAAGGTTACAATTAAACTAATAATAAGCATGGTAGTAATTGGAATGTATAGACGAAAATTCTCATTTTCGATATTTATATCTCCCGGCAAATGACCTACCCAACTAAATTTATCTCCCCAGAAGTGAGTGATGAGGCCGACAAGACAAAGCATAACGCCAATCAGAATGATCCATTTCCCATATTGTTGCATGCACCTAATATTGTAAATTTCAAAGAAACAAAAATTCACGCTTATATTTAGTGCCGATGAGTAAAAATTGGATCATAGGGGTAGACACCGGTGGGACATTTACTGATGGTTTGGTCATAGCCCCTGATGGTCGTCAATCCCGATGGAAGGTCCTTAGCACGGGGTGTCTACGAGGAAGAATGGTAGAAAAACTCACCCATCGACAATACCGCATCCAACAAACCTGGGGCACCGAAGCAGATATATTTACAGGCTATACCGTCAAATTGGATAAAGAACATCAGGCCTTGAAGGTTTTAGGATGTGACCCACATTTGAACGTATTGACTTTCGAGACATCCGTAGATATTACTTGCCCACTGGATTTTGAACTTTCGGCAGGAGAGGAAGCACCGGTATTAATCTGTCGATTAGCGACAAGCACCACACTCCAGAATTCATTTCCACAAATGACTTTAAGACTCGGCACAACCCGCGGTACAAACGCCTTATTGGAAGGTAAAGGGGCTAAAACCACCTTATTCGTAACCGCAGGATTTGGTGATTTATTGGCCATTGGACATCAGCAACGACCAAATATCTTTCAACTCAATATACCACCCCGTAAAAGATTGGAGTCGCAAATCATAGAAGTAAAGGAAAGAACCAACGTGGATGGAACCATTCAGACTAGCCTTGATTTTGACTGCCTGGCTGAACTTAGAACAGAAAACCTTGAGGCAGCAGCAATATCCTTGTTACACAGTCATAAAAATGCAACTCATGAAGACTTATTACTCCAGGAAATTCAAAATAGAGGTGTTGATTTGGTATCCTGTGCTAACCGAATTACCCCTTTTACCGGTTATTTACCAAAAACTGAGACTACGCTCATTAATGCTTATTTAACGCCGGTTATAGAAAATTACCTTTCCGGAATTCGTCCACTCTTAAGAGGCAATGAATTTCTGTTGATGAATAGTGCCGGAAATTTGGAGCCTGACCATTTATTCCAACCAAAAAACAGTTTTGTCAGCGGTCCTGCCGGAGGATGTACTGCTTCTGCCCAATGGGCTGCAGCCACTCAGCGCAGACAGGTGATAACCTTTGACATGGGTGGCACCAGCACAGACACAGCCCGTTTTTCTGATCAATTCGCCGTAAAAAAACAATTCCAGATCGATGGCATGGATATAGTAGCTCCAAGCCTCGATATTCACACCGTAGCTGCAGGAGGTGGGTCTGTAATCAGTTTTAGCTACGGCCAGCTCCAGATAGGGCCAGAAAGTGCGGGGGCTTTTCCTGGCCCGGCATGTTATGGTTTGAACGGTCCGCTGACGCTCACCGATATTAATTTGCTATTAGGTAAAATTTATGTAGACAGTTTTAAAATTCCTTTACATCTCGACCATGCACAGGTAGCTTATGAAACTTTTCGGGCTTCGGTAGATATTCATGAAATAGAGGAAATTTCCGAACATGATTTTTTATTAGGCATAGAACAAATTGCTAATGAAAAAATGGCCGATGCCATTAAGAAAATCTCCATTGGACGAGGGTTTGATCCTGCAGAACACACTTTATTGGTTTATGGAGGTGCAGGAGGTTTACACGCCTGCAAAATAGCAGGGCTCTTAGGCCTGACGGAAATAGCCATCCCTTATGATGGCGGCATCTGGTCAGCTAAAGGAATGGCTCTATCAGACAAATCATTATGGATAATCCATGAAGTCCTGGAGTTGTGGCAAAACTGCCAGGGCACCCTGGAAAACCTCTTTAATCTGCTATTAGATCAAGCAAAATCTCAAATCGGTGGTGATTCCGGCATCCTTCCCCTTCAGATCAGGGTTTTAGCTAGATTAAAGGGACAGGACACATCCTTAGACATACCGTGGCCAGGCAAATCCAACTTTATTAACGTCTTCATCGCTACTTATCAATCTACATACGGTTATGAACCTACAGATGCACAAGTGGAGATAGAACGTGTCCAGATTCTCGCTGGGCATGACAAAGAGAACTTACGCACAGAATATCCTGAACCTGTTCCTTATATTCCAACCCAAATAGCTGAAACTGAACCTTATTATTATGCAAAAATCAAGTATCCTGTTTATAAGTGGGAAGATTTAAAACCTGGCGCTATTTTAAATGGGCCGGCCGTGGTTGCTAACGATTATGGGACAACCTTTATTGAAGAAGGCTGGCAATTTTTATTGCATCCGGATCAAACTCTTATTGGAAAAAATTATCAAAAAGAACTTAAGGTTCTGGTTTCTCGGCAACCGGTTATTGGGACGTCTTTATTTCTGAATAGATTTACCTCCATTGCTGAGGAAATGGGTGCGCAATTGGAACGAAGTGCCACATCAGTAAATATAAAAGAACGTAAAGATTTCTCTTGTGCTATATTAGACCGGGAAGGTTATTTATTGGTAAATGCCCCTCATATTCCAGTCCACCTGGGCAGTTTGGGTATTTGTTGCCGCTTAAGCATTCGTACGCTGCATCTGGCCCACAACGATGTCTTGATTACTAATCATCCTGCTTTTGGGGGCTCGCACTTACCTGATCTCACCTTAATCGCCCCTGTTTATTTGGACAATGTAAACCTGGTTGGTTACGTGGCTAATCGGGCCCATCATGCTGAGATTGGTGGTAAAACCCCTGGTTCCATGCCTGTAGATGCATCCACCTTAATTGAGGAAGGCGTTATCATAAGGCCAATGCATCTTGTTAAAAACGGCCAAGTTAATTGGATTCTCATGGAGCAGATATTTACCCAAGGTCCCTACCCTACGCGCAACTGGTCCGAGAATAAGGCCGACTTGATCGCAGCTTTAGCCTCCTTGCAACGTGGTAAACAAGAATTAATCCATTTAGCCAAGCTTTATGGCCTGGACACCGTGGTCCAGCGTATGCACAGCATCCGACAATTAACTTCCTCAGCAATAAAACCACTATTCACCGCATTGGCTGGAAAAAACTTTGAAGCCACGGAATTCCTGGATGATGGACATAAAATCCATGTTACTATTGGAATAGATCATGAGGGTATGATCGTTGATTTCAGTCAGAGTAGCCCGACACATCCACTTAATTTAAATGCCAACCTCGCTATTGTTTATAGTACTATACTTTATTTTTTAAGAATCTGGGTTAATAATGACATTCCGCTGAATGAAGGTTTGTTGGAAGACGTCCAGATTATTCTCCCACCTGGTATGCTCAATCCCGAATTTGGGCCTGACGACCATGTAAATCCAGCGGTAGTAGGTGGTAATACGGAGGTAAGCCAGCGACTGGTGGACACATTATTTAAAGCTGCAGGCCTGGCGGCATGCAGCCAGGGAACCATGAATAATTTCCTGTTCGGGGATGATACTTTTGGATATTATGAAACAATTGGGGGTGGTGTTGGAGCCACTCCCCTAGGACCTGGCAGGTCCGGTTGTCACCAACATATGACCAATACCAAAATAACCGACCCAGAAATTTTGGAATTAAAATACCCGGTGCAATTAGAAAAATTTGCACTTAGACTTCATTCTGGCGGCCCAGGAAAATGGCCAGGTGGAAATGGATTAATTCGCCGGGTTAGATTCTTAAAACCGTTAAAAATAACTTTCTTATCACAACACCGCATTCAACACCCTTATGGTCTCGCCGGAGGCCACCAAGGAGTACCTGGTGAGCAGTGGCTTGAATCCAAAAATGGCGTAAGACACATCCTACCTGGCATAACCCAAGTGAATGTAAAACCTGGTGAAGTCATCCACATTGAAACACCTGGTGGCGGCGGCTTTGGTATCAGTGAATAACATAAAAGACATCCAACGGCCGGGAGTCTACTTATTAAAATCTAAACGGACATAAAGCCTGGCTTAAAAATTATAGAGGAAAATATTAAAAACGTAATGAATTAATTTTATTTTGACCGTTAGATTGCAATTATGAAAGTTTTACATATCAGCGCCGAATGTTATCCTGCGGCAAAAACGGGTGGTCTTGGCGACGTAGTGGGAGCTCTTCCAAAATACCTGATCACAAGTGGTGTACCATCAGCTGTTATTATCCCTAAGTATGGAACCAGTTGGTTGAATAAACAAGTCTATCGCCAGGTTTTTTATGGTGAAATGCGCTTACACATCTGGAATATCCCATTTGAAGTATTGCAGGTAGAAAATGAAGAACTAGGTTACCCACTATACACCGTAAATATCCCAGGCAAATTTGATCGACCAGGTATATATTCCGACCCCTCAGGGTATTTTTATGGTGATGAATTCGAACGATGGATTTGTTTTCAGCAAGCTGTATTGAAATGGGTTCAATCCATGGTAGATAAGCCTGCTATTTTACATTGTCACGATCATCACACTGGGTTAATACCCTTTATGATTAGGTACTGTCCGGAATACCAAGGCCTAAGTCACATCGGCACATCGTTCACTATCCATAACGGAAGGTATCAGGGTAGATATAGTTGGGACAAATTATATTTACTGCCCTATTTTCATGCAGAGGCCCGCGGCGTGCTGGACTGGGGACAAACCATAAATTGTATGGCCAGCGCGATTAAATGCAGTTGGCAGTTTAATACGGTCTCTCATACCTACTTACGTGAATTGATGTCCGACAGCGACGGTCTGGAAGGGTTGGTTCGCAGTGAAGCAAACAAGGCCACAGGAATTATTAATGGCATAGATGCTACTTATTGGGATCCTCGTACCGATAAACATATTAAACATCACCTGAAAAAGGACATATCAACCTATAAAAAGAAAAATAAACAAGATATCACCGAAGAGTTGGACTTACGTCCTGAATGGCCATTAGCTACATTCATAGGTCGGATGGTTTATGAAAAAGGTGTGGATATCTTGCCCGAGTCCATTGTATCCTTTCTTTCACAAGGACACCAGATGAATTTTGTCATTCTGGGCACTGGTGAAGATCATTATGAAAACAAATTTAAAGAAATAGCTTACCACTTTGGATTTGCCGTAAGAGCATTGATTATGTATAATGAATATGCCTCGCATCAACTGTATGCCGGTTCAGACTTTTTATTAATGCCCTCGCGCATAGAGCCTTGCGGTCTTAATCAGCTGTATTCCATGCGTTATGGCACGATACCTATTACCAGACGTACCGGTGGATTGCAGGATACCGTTTGGGATTATGGTGAATATGAAGGTACGGGAGTGTGTTTCAATCATATGGAGGTAGGTGATCTGACGCATGCTCTGATCAGAGCTACCTTACTTCATGCCGATGACCAGAAATTAAAACAAGTGCGCACAGTTTGCATGCAAAAAGATTACTCTTGGGAAAATTCAGCATACGATTACATAAATTGGTATAAAAATATTGGACTATGAAAATTAAGATGATATGTCTTATCCTGGGCGGTGGTGTTGGAAGTAGATTATATCCATTAACCAAAGACCGTTCTAAACCTGCCGTTCCCATTGGGGGGAAATACCGCCTTATTGATATACCCATCTCCAATTGCCTGAATTCGGGAGTTCGACGGATATTTGTATTAACCCAGTTTAATTCGGCATCACTAAACCAGCATATTAAAAATACATATCACTTTGACAGTTTTTCGCATGGATTTGTCGACATCATGGCTGCTGAGCAAACCCGCGGCAGTGACAAGTGGTATCAAGGTACTGCTGATGCAGTAAGACAGTGCCAACATCATTTACAAACCCATGATTACGACTACATCCTCATTCTGAGTGGTGACCAGCTGTACCAGATGAATTTCGAGCTGATGGCTAGATACCATATTGCGCAAGGAGCTGACTTAACCATAGCCACCATACCGGTTAATGCTAAAGATGCCACCTCATTTGGCATTATGAAAGTGAACAAGTTTGGTTTCGTAGATCGTTTCACAGAAAAACCAGCTGCCAATATCTTGCACGATTGGACGTCTGAAGTAGAAGATAAACATAAGGCAGCAGGCCATAATTATTTGGCTTCCATGGGTATTTATATATTTAATAAAGGCACTTTGGAGGCTTTATTAGCTGCCAACCCTAATGCATTGGACTTTGGTAAAGAAATCATACCACAAGCGATAAAGACAGGATTTAATGTAGCCAGTTATGCGTTTGACGGATATTGGACAGACATAGGAAATATTCCATCCTTCTTCCAGGCTAACCTGGATTTAGTTGAAGACATACCTCAATTTAACCTTTTTGATAATAACAATAAAGTATTCACTCGAGCCAGGATGCTGGCACCATCCAAAATCTTTGGTACTAAATTCAATAAAGCGATCATTGCCGAGGGTTGCATTATTCACGCTGATGAAGTAGAGCGAAGCATCATTGGCGTCAGGGCACGTATAGGCAACCGTTCAATTTTGAAAAATTGTATCATTATGGGTAACGATTTTTATGAAACCTTAGAAGAGATCATGGTCGGCCACAATGCTCCGGTACCCATGGGAATAGGTAATGATTGTATCATTCAAAATGCCATTGTTGATAAGAATTGCCGAATCGGACATGATGTACAAATCATTGGTGGGGAAGAATTAGAGAATACGGAAACCGATGAATATGTGATCAACGATGGTGTCATTGTCTTGAAAAAAAGGGCTTTGATACCCAGTGGATCACGCATTGGGCTGGCTGCAAAATAGTTGCATAATAGTATGAAAACCATCTTCTGCCTAGCCTCCTTTTTTAAAGGGGAAGAGTTTTTACGTTCGGCCAAAAGAGAGGGTAATCGCGTTTTTTTATTAACCTCTGAAAATCTTAAACAGAAATCATGGCCTAAGGATAGTGTTGACGAATTTTTCTACATGCTCCAGAATGCCGAAGGGGATTGGAATGGACAGGACATGGTAGATGGGTTTGCTTTTCTGAGTCGAACGCATCAGATAGATGCAATTGTCGCTTTGGACGATTTTGACGTAGAGCGCGCCGCCTTACTTCGAGAAGAGTTTCGTATCCCGGGCATGGGGCAAACCACCGCAAGACTATTCAGAGATAAACTAGCCATGCGCATTCAGGCTGGGGATCAAGGCATCCCCGTACCAGATTTTACTGCTTTGTTTAATGATGTTCAAATCAATGAATTTTTGGACAGGACCAGCCCGCCCTGGATGATCAAGCCAAGAGGTGAGGCATCTGCTATAGGCATTTACAAGGTTCACACCAAAGATGAATTTTGGCAAAAAGTACATGACCTGGGTGAACTAAGGCCCCAATATCTGGGAGAATGTTTCCTGGAGGGAGATGTCTACCATGTTGATGCACTCAGTTTTCAAGGAAAAATAGTTTTTCACAGCGCTTCACAATATCTGGATACGCCATTTAAAGTTGCCCATGGCGGTGGAATCTTTCGGTCCATTACGCTGACCCCGCAATCCACAGAAGCCAAAGCATTGCTGAAAGTTACCACTAAACTTATGGTGACTTTTGGTATGCAAAACAGTGCAAGTCATAGTGAATTTTTAAAGAATAAAGCTGATGGTAAGTTTTATCTCATTGAAACATCTTCCCGAGTGGGTGGTGCCCATTTAGCTGATATGGTAGAGGCATCGACCGGTGTTAATTTGTGGAGAGAATGGGCCCGCATGGAGTCTGCGGTGATTAATAAAATTCCTTATCTGGTGTCACCTTCCGGATTTAGACATGCAGGAATCGTTATTACTTTAAGCAAATATAAAGATACGGACTCCAGTTTTTTAAATCATCCATCCATAGTTTGGCGACTTGACAAAGAGCATCATGTCGGGTTTATTGCAGTGACCGATACTCGAGATGAACTCTTGCAAGTGGTCAACCATTATACTGAAATTATCCAGCGGGACTATTCAGCAACCGTACCCATTAGGAATAAAGCTCAACATTAATTGTCCGGTAAACAAAAAAGTCCGGATCTTAATAATCCAGACTTTCTACTGCACTTGCAATTAGTGCAAATTCCCTAAATCTTAAAGGAGCTACTACTTACGTGTAAAAATAACTATATAAACTATACAAACCATGTTTAGCTCAAAGAAGTTGCATGAATACTCTCCTTATTGAACATCAGCTTCAGGAATGACTTCGAAACGGTGCAAAGTTAGCGACCTGTAGATATCTCCACGTCGCAGTACAGTGGTCGGAAAATCGGGTTGATTTGGTGAATCAGGAAAATGCTGTGTTTCCAGGCAAAAGGCATGGCGCTTGTTATACTGAATCCCTTTTTTTCCTTTGATGGTCCCATTGAGGAAATTTCCTGAATAAAATTGAACTCCCGGTTCAGTAGTCATCACCGTCATTTTAATCCCCGATTGAGGAGAACTAACTTCAGCAGCAAAATTGAAACTACCTTGTTTATTCACCCCATTTAAAATAAAATTATGATCAAATCCGCGACCGAATTTTATTTGTTGGTGGTCGGCTTCAATGTCTTTACCGATAGTTTTGGGGTTGCGAAAATCAAAGGGAGTTTCTGCTACGGATTCTAACACACCTGTAGGGATCAAAGTGCTATCAACTGGTGTATACTGATCAGCAAATATGGTTAATTGGTGATCAAGGATATCTTGCGCGTGATCACCACTTAAGTTAAAGTAGCTATGGTTACTGACATTCAAGATGGTAGTGGTGTCCGAAATAGCCAGATAATGCATAGTCAATTCATTAGTTGCTGATAGTAAATATATAACCTTGATCATAACATTACCCGGGTAACCTTCTTCCCCGGCGATAGATGTATACTCCAAATTAACCCCCACCTGTTGATCTTGCTCTACAATACTTGCAGCCCACAAGACTTTGTCAAATCCTTTTATACCTCCGTGCAGATGGTTGGCACCATTGTTAGTGGCCAAACTATATTCTACACCATCGAGTGAAAATTTGCCTCCTTTAATCCGATTGGCATAGCGGCCCACTAAAGCTCCAAAATAAGGGTTGGATTCTAAATACCCGGACAAACTATCATAACCACTCACTACATCCCTAAATAAACTGTCTTTGTCCGGCACAATTAAATGAGTAATGATACCCCCATAGTTGATAACCCTCATTTCCATGCCCAAAGGATTCTCGATGATATATTGAGTAATTTTTTCACCAGAAGGTAATAATCCAAAGGGCACCTCATGGAAAGAAAATTTGCCTGTGGGGGTTTTTTTCATCGCAATTTGATTCTGATCTGACTTACAGGAAAAAAGGGCTGCCACCGAAACAATTATTAAAAATCCAGGCAGTAAACGTTGAAATTGAAACATCATTGGTTGTTTAGTCACTGTGCAAAAATACTAAACGTATTTTATTTATTTATATTTATAAGACAAATGCTTCTGCTATAACCTGTTTTAATATGACCTTAGCAATTAATTATGCCCCAGAATCCAATTAATTATCATTGGTCTTTAAATCTTGACGGCACGCCTGAGGATCTATGGCCTATGGTTTCCAATACGGATCGTTTTGACCGTGATACAGGGACTCCAAAAATAAACTACAGTGAAAATATACAAACCAATGGCATGCCTCTGCTTGTAGCGGACTTTACCATCTATGGTTTCCATTTTGAATATACTCAAGAGCCATTTGAATGGGAGTATCCTTACAAATTCGGCGTGAAACGAAATTATAATCAAGGCATTATCAAAGAGTTAGCTGTACTAGTAAATCTTACCAAAATAGGCCCCGACCAAACAAAATTAGACTATCTCGTGCAGGTATTACCAAAAAGTTGGTTAGGGCGCTTGTCCATTCCATTTCAGATAGGTTGGATTTCCCGGAAAAATTTTATGCGTACTTTTCAACATTATGCCGCCAGGATTAAACAATCTACTCAATGGCAAAACAGCGATGACCCTCCAACTAAAATATCATCGGGCGGAAAAGCCGCTCTAACTCAATTAGTGAACCAGTTAATCTCAGTAGGTTTTAATGAAGATCTGGTAACACAGTTTAGTGATTTTTTACTTAAAGGGGATGAACTATTAGTCGGCCGCATCAGGCCATATGAGATTGCAGGGTGGTTAAAAATTGACCCGCGTCAATGTTTGGAAATTTGTTTACATGCCACGCGCATGGGCG
>JAYRWN010000451.1:0-2689 GCA_041917975.1 Saprospiraceae bacterium
CACATGACCTAAAGGATGACGCAACGAAAAAAACCAGTCCGGGGGTTCATTATAATTAAGTTTATCTTCCAACTCTACGGCTTTTTGATAGTGTTTAATCGCTTCCGCAAATTTATTTTGTTTAAAGGCAATTTCACCTCTTAAGGCAAAACGGGCTATGTGTAATAATTCGGCAACAGAATTAATGTCCCAGATGGTTATTTTTTGCATTGAATCGATTGAGGCAATACGTTCCAATTCTTTTAATTCAAGTTGGGCGGCGGGAATATTTTGCTGATTGGCTAAAGCCATACCGCGGGCATAATGTAATATTCCGCGTGGATACAATAGATCGTCGGCCGGCATGGGTTCGCGAAGTATTTCATCCCAGCGGGCAAACTTGACCATGATGTAGGCTGGGATCATATAATAATGTTGCAACGTGCCCAATCCCGGCTCACGTAATAAATTTTTATCCACCGTATAATCAGCCATGTAGCGACTGGCTTCCACAGCGCGGCGTCCTTTTCCTTCCAGCGCAGCACAGGCAGCGAGAAAATGCCAGTTATGGGGATAATAAGCTAACGGGTAAATGCCGGCGGCATGACAGGTTTCCACATAAGCGCTGTCCACCTTCACCGCCCGCTCGTTAGCTTCCGCTCCCTCGTGAAAATGCCCAGTATTGATATAAATATGGGAGGGCATATGCACCAGATGTCCGGAACCAGGTATGAGGTACTCTAATTTTTGCGCCTGCGGAATGGCCTTTTCTGGTTGGTTGCCAGCTTCATAAGCATGAATGTATATATGCAAACCTTGCGGGTGATTGGGACTTAATTGCAGGGCTTCTTCAGCCAAGGCCAGGATTTCGGAAGTCCATGGTTTGGCCCGGCCATCTTTTTCCCATAAATCCCAGGGATGCAGATTCATTAAGGCCTCCGCCGTGATTAAAAGAATCGTCACATCATCAGGATAGGCTTGTTTGACCTCCCGCATGGCCTGAGCAAAAGCCAGGTAATAGGGCTGCGGGTCCGTGTCCAGATCAGGTGGATAACGCTGGTCCAGCGCTTTCACCAAGGCCTGCTCTTTCGGGTTGGTGTTCTGCAAACGCATTTTAGCATTGGCTATAGCTTCCAGAGCGGTAGACAGCACTTCTTTTTCCATGCCGGCATTATAATTTGGACCGAGGACCCACCCTAGTCCCCAATAACACATTACACATTCCGGATCCCGGCGTAATGCTTCGCGAAAAGACCTGGCTGCCTCAGCATGATTAAACCCATACGCCAACATCATACCTTGATCAAAATAACGTTGTGCATCCGGGCTATTGGTGTTAATGGGATAAGTAAGGTTCCCCAAATCCTCAAATAACGGGGCAAAACGACCATCAGGCCCAGGTTTACTTTGCAGACCTTCAGCCGTGTTGGTAGTACAAACCGCGAGTAAATTTTGGTCAGCTGAAGCAGATTTATTCTGACATTTAATACTTAAAAAAAGGGATAGGATTAATAAAAATAAATGAACAGATTGCATTGATTTCGTTTTCAAGGGTTAATTATTGAAATTAAGACAAATACTTTTAATAAACCAAATTTTACCAGCAATTCTTTAAACAAAATGGGTGAATTGTAATTACTTGAAAGTATTTAATTCAAATAATTCAAATGCTTCTGTTGAATTAAGTGCTGCACTAATAATCACTGATCATTAATTATTGCTTAAATCATGACCATTAAACCTCTGGAATTAATCCATACGCCGCGCGAGCCACATTATGTGGGTGATGGATTTCGGGTACATAACTTTATTCCCAGTGGTCATCACCTGGATATGCAGCGGATGGACCCCTTTATCATGTTGGATTATGCGTCCAAACATTATTTTACACCTACCGATACGCCCAGGGGAGTCGGCGTCCACCCGCACAGGGGATTTGAGACCGTTACAATTGCGTATAAAGGCAAGGTAGCACACCACGACAGTGGTGGTGGCGGTGGGATGATCGGAGAAGGTGATGTGCAATGGATGACCGCCGCTTCCGGCGTGTTGCACAAAGAATATCATGATGAAGAATTCAGCCGCAGCGGTGGTGAATTCCAGATGGTGCAGCTGTGGGTAAATCTGCCGGCCAAAGACAAAATGTCCACCCCCAAATATCAGAGTATTACCAACGACCGGATGGCTAAAATACCTTTAAGTGATAACGGTGGACACATCGAAGTGATTGCCGGCAGGTATGGCGATCAACAGGGCCCGGCTACAACGTTCTCTCCGGTTCACTTGATGAACGCCAAATTAAATCAAGGCGGCAAGGCCACCTTTAGTTTTCCCGCCCATTACAACACGGCCATTTTAGTGATAGAAGGCCAGGTCAGAGTGAATGGCGGTGAAACCGTAGCAGTGGATCACCTGGCCCGCTTGGCCAATCAGGGCGAAATCTTTGAACTGGAAGCGATAGAAAAATCCATTGTGCTGGTCCTGAGTGGTGAACCTTTGCGGGAACCGATTGCGGCCCATGGCCCTTTTGTGATGAATACCCGGCAGGAATTGGCGGTAGCCTTTCAGGATTTTCATCAAGGCAAGTTTGGTTATTTGGAAGATTAATGAGTTACCGGGACCTCTAGGGAGGTCTTTCTGCCCTTTCAATTTTTTTAAAAAAAAATGTACGTGTTATACAATGAGGTGAAATTTTTACGTTTACTTTGTA
>JAYRWN010000452.1:0-13355 GCA_041917975.1 Saprospiraceae bacterium
ACGCACTGGCCGCTGTTCAGCCAAATCAATAATCGCTTCCAAACCATTTTGCTCAAAACCCAGCCACCGGTTGTTATTAAAATCAGTACCCCCATACACCCCATCGGTAAGAATCTGACTGCCTCCGGACGTGTATTGGATGGCTGGCGCTTTTAGCAGCAAGACCTCCCATAAAGCTTTATTATATAATTCAGTAATCACAAAACCCTGCCGTCCGTTTCTGTCCACAGCAAGTGCCTTAATTTGTGTCGTGCCGGTAAGCAGGATCGGATTTTTATAAACAGGCGAAGTCAAATCAGGTTTTGAACCGTCAATGGTGACATAGATTTTACCCTGCTGATCATCCAGAGTGAGTTCCACTTTAAGTTGATCCGTAAATGCGGTTGATTTTGGTTCGAAGTGGGCGACCGGCAGGTTTTGGTAAAGGCCTATTTCCGTGATCTGAGGTTGATCCCTTAACTTAGTGAAAATGATGCGTAATTGGGTAGTTTTCACATCCGGCAATTGCAGGATACGCTTATAACCAATGGTAGTACCTTCGGCCACCCTCTCCCATAAACTATCCGTCCAGGCTTCTACGATAAACTCTTCTACTTTCTGCCCTTCGGCAATGTTTTCCTGTAATTGTAAAATATTAAACTGGCGTACTTCCGGCCAGGAAAAAGTGAGTAAAGGAGCCTGATCTTGGGCACCCGGGGACCAATAGGTCTTTGACCGGTTATCCATAAACATTTTTGGATCCCGGTGTTGATCATTGCTGCTGGCACCAAGGGTGGCATTAAATAATAAATTCTTGGCAAAAATATAGTCCCTTATTTCTTTAAAAGCACGCAAAGCCGTCACATCCGGAGGGCTAAGTTTTCCAGTCGTATCCGGGGGGACGTTTAACAAGAGTTGCGCGTTGCGTCCTACGGAAGAAAAATAAATGTCCAGCAGTTTTTCTGCGCTTTTAACATGATCATCTTCTTCGGGATGATAATACCATCCTGGTCGGATGCTTACATCCACTTCCGCCGGCCACCAAACCAATTGATTTGCTCCGTTGAAGCGATCTCGGCTGCCTAAATCGGGGGCCATCACTTCCAGGTCCGGAACCCAGTTGATCCTTTGGCTTTGATCATCTCCGATTGAATCTTGGTGAAAATGCACCGGGAGGACACTCCATTCGGTTTCCCGGCCCACACCATTTTCTGTACCGACCCAGCGTACATCAGGCCCCCGAACCGCTATAACTGCTCCAGGTTGTTTTTCCCTGATCAGGGCATAATATCGGGCCCAATCATAAGCTTGTTTTTTTCCATTTGGTCCCTCACCATTGGCTCCATCAAACCACACTTCGGCTATCCGTCCATAATTGGATAATAACTCATCCAACTGATGCACAAAATAATCGTTATACGCTGCGGTGCCATAGGTGGATTCATGCCGGTCCCAGGGTGACAAATAAATGCCGAACTTCATACCTTTAGCCCGACAGGCCCGCGCTACGGCACGCACTATATCTCCTTTACCGTCTCGCCAGGGACTGTTTTTTACCGAATGTTCAGTATAAGCACTGGGCCATAAACAAAACCCATCATGATGTTTGGCGGTAAGGATAAGTAATTTAAATCCGGCCATTTTTAACGCGTCCACCCACTGGTCAGGGTCAAACTCACGAGGATTAAAAAGGGCTGGATTCTCCGTACCATCGCCCCATTCTTTATTGGTAAACGTGTTTATCCCAAAATGGATAAACGCCGCCATCTCCAATTTCTGCCAATCCAGTTGACGCTTGGATGGCTTGACATGAGCACTCTTTTTAGTTATTTCCTCCTGGCTCTCACCTTCGTGAATATCCAGATGGCTTTCCTGAGGGTTTCGTTTCCACCAACACCCCGCAAGGCTCAGACTAGCCCATAATAGAAGCGTTCCGGCCAGGAAAAACCATAGCCCAAGGTTCTCTGGTTTCCTTTGTTGGATAAATTTGGTCAAACGCATGCGGTGAAAATACCATTTAACATATAAAATTGATCTTCCGGTAAATTAATTTGCTAAAAAAACTGAAATTCGCAGGTCAGTTTTGACGGCGCTATACCAGCTGGGAAACTGAGTGATACGTGTGCAAGGCGTAGAAAGCTTGAAATTTATGAAATCATCAACCAAAAAGAAAATCTTAATTCTCACCGGTGGAGGGGATTGTCCAGGTCTAAACGCGGTCATCCGTGGTATTGCTAAAGCGGCCAAACACTCCGGAGAATGGAAAGCGTGGGGAACAATCGAGGCTTTTAACGGTGTATTCAGTGACCCGCCTAATCTGGTTAAATTAAGCCGCAAACGCATCGCCGGCATCCATGTCCGGGGCGGAACCATCCTTAAAACCACTAATGTGGGTAATCCTACCGCCTTTCCCGTACAAAAGGCAGATGGTACCTGGACCACCGTCGACCGCTCCGAAGAACTCATCCAGCGCATCCGCCGCCTGGGTTTTTCAGCCGTCGTTAATATCGGCGGTGATGGCAGCCAGAAGATTTCACAATACCTGTTTGAACGCGGAATGAATGTTATTGGTGTACCAAAAACAATCGATAACGATATCTCAGCTACCGATTTTACGTTTGGTTTTAATACTGCGGTACAAATTGCAACGGATAGTTTGGACAAATTGGTAACCACCGCAGAAAGTCACCACCGGGTAATGATCATGGAAGTTATGGGTCGTGATGCCGGTTGGATAGCTCTACATACGGCCATCGCCGGAGGGGCTGAAATCTGCCTGATCCCGGAGATCCCCTTCCAACTGACCAGAATCGTTGAGACGATTAAAAAACGGTTTAAACGGGGGTCCGGATTTTCCATAATTGTCATCGCCGAGGGCGCTAAAATGGGCGACGGACAAGTGAAGGGTATGACATCCAAAGACGTAGGGGAAGCTCACCTCAAACTAGGTGGCATAGGCAACTACCTGCGTGCCGAATTGGAAAAATTTCCTGACCTCCCGCAAATACGCACCACCATCCTTGGCCATGTCCAGCGTGGAGGTACACCAATCGCCTTTGACCGGATTCTGGCTACAGCCATGGGCGTGAAAGCTTTCGAAATGATCGCAGCCGGAGAGTTCGGCAATATGGTTTCCCTGCGCAATAACCGCCTGGAAAGCGTACCCATTCTGGAAGCCATAAAAAATTATAAATTGGTCAACACAGATCATTTCCTGATCAAAACAGCCCGGTTGATGGGCATTTCTTTTGGGGACTGATCTTATTTTCAATTATCCGGCCGCGTTTATACAGATAGCTAGTTCAGCGGGATGTTTTCACCTCTTTTGATTCCAGCTCATGCCACCTTAGGTGCCAAGGCCAATAAAATAAAAAAAATTATGAGCCCTGCCGATTTGATTATAGAGGCGAACATGTAATTTTTAATAAAATCGGGAGAGTAATTTTGTGCTTTTATTTTCCGCCAGGTGATCCATAGGTTTGCAGTTAAAAAAATAACCGCAGCTAATACGTAAATTCCATAAGCTAATTTTTGATCGACCCAGGCATAATAGTGATTTATAAAAAATAAGCCGATAAAAATAATTATCGCCACCAATAAAATCACCCGTTCGCGCAAAAACATCTGGTGTAATGCGGTCCTGGATGTGTTGTCCAGTGCCTGCAGAGCACGTTCATAGAAATGCCGGGAAACGGCCTGGCTGAACAAAAACACTACCAAACCGACCAGGACTAATTGGTTCATCGACGGAATTAACTGCTATCTTTTAATTAAGACCCTGTTTATCTCTTTGTAAGATGGTTTCTATTTGTTCCACCTTCAGGTTCTTTCCGATGATGGTCCGGTCTTTATTCAAAATATAAATTTCCGGCGTATCATCTACAAAATATTTGGCATAAATGGATTTATTCGAAGGATCGAAAACATTGATCCAATTCATCTTATTTTTTTGCACAAAATCTTTCCACAACGCCTCCTGAGTGTCCATGGCAATAGCAAAAACTTCTACCCCTTGTGGATTCCATTTTTTATAAAATTGAACCAACTTAGGCGTTTCTTCTATACAATGTTCACAATCCGGACGATACATAAATATTATGATGTATGGGGCCTTTATATCATAGAGGGAGCGCGGTTTCCCTGTTATGTCGTTAATGGTCACATCCGGCCCTTTACGACCTACCAGGCTGGCTTGCATTTCATAGGCACGCAATTGTAAACCGTAAATAGTCATGGAGTCAGCCCAGGTGGCTTTTTCTTTGGTAAAATAGTTTTGTAATACATGTACGTACACATTCTCCGCATCCATTAAGGTGGAGTTTGTTGGGTCGAAATTCACCCCGATAAAATTTACAAAAAACTGGTAATATTTTGGTTTGTCCATCACCCGGCGCATCAGTTGGTCCGTGGCAGCAATGAGCGAATCCGATCTTTGATAAGTCAGATCGAATAAATAGGTACGCAACTTGGCTGGGATAATCGGAGTTGATAATAACCGTGGATCATTAAAATCCACTAAATCCCACATGTCCTGTTTAAATAGAAAAACCTGTGCATCATTATTTGGCGTACCATCGGCATTTTTTATTTCCCTGATTTCCGGATTTTGACCGGCCCGTTTGTATTTTTCAAAAAATGTACCCGCGCGACGGGCATAAAGTTCAGCCAGATGAGTCTTTAGATCCGCCATCAATTTTTCCTGTTCGGCTTTGGTAGTGGCATAGGCTGGGTCGGTTTTCGCTAACCCTTTGAGTCGTTGATTTACAGATTGAAGCGCAGGTTGCTGAGCTATTTCAAAACGCAAATTTTCATACAATAATTCGCTTTCTCTGTTATCCTTTACCTCCATTGTGCCGATGAAATCGGGCGCTGCCGTAGTCATGCTAAAGGTCTGGTCTTCGGCAATCAATAGTGGAAAATTTGCATTCCCCACCACACAGTATACCAGCCCTTGTGGGTAAGGCGTGGTCCGCTTAAAATGAATCATCCCCTTGGCATCAATAAGTGCAGAATCTATGATAAACTGCCGTTCCGCTTCCACACCCACTAAATATGCTGACCCGGTAGCGGTCGAGTTCTGCACAGTGATATGAATATCCGGGTTTTCTGCCGACCCGCCAGGAGCCGCCGGATTGCTTGTCTGGCCACAGGCCAATAAACTGAATATCAACGCAAAAGAAATGATTTGGAAAGTCACTTTTATATTCATGGTACCGCCAACATGATTTGGACCGCAAAATTAACAGTTAATTCCTAATGCAGGGTAAATCATTTTGGTTCATCAAGGAAAAAGAGGGTGGTAGCGATCTTTTTACCCAAATAATTAAACGTAATATCTGGTAATAAACCTCCCCTTATTTAAATTTTAATTGATTGCATCGAAATCACCTCAAAATGATTCGCCTTTTCATTTCGAATGTCCTAAAAATTAGTTCAGTATACCATTATCTTTAGCTAAATTAATCAATCCGATGAAACAAAATTTTAGAGGGTTTTTCCCGACTCATTTAGTATTGTTAATCGTGTTTTACTTTTGTTCGTGTCATAATAATCGTACCATACAATTCCATACATCCGGTGAAACAACCCAATGCTTATTTAATCAAGTTTTAGTTGCCGAGATAGTTCCCCGAAAACCCTCTACCATCCTCACCCACACGACCATCACCGAAAAATCGCCAGAGGTCTATGCGCTTCAGGTTAGTTTTTACAACCCTACCACCACACCAATACCATTTCAGGAAATTAGCATCGACGTCTCCATCATGGATAGTTTTACTTACGCCATGATTCCAGCGGTGAATTACAATGGCAATACCTGGGGTCAGGGGTTGGAACCGAAAGGATTTGACCTACAGGATACCCCCTGGGTGTATGCCGCTCACCGGACCGCTATTCCTGGAGCCACCTATAGTGAGGATCCGCGACGTTCCTGGGCTTTGTTTGCGGATTATAAAGCTGGTCAATTGTCTTCAATGGCCTGTAGTATTGAAAAACATCCGAACCGAAGGGTCCACCGTCTGATTATTCCGGCCCGTGAATACCCGCTGGTGTATGCTAACCGGGATCAATACCGTCCGGCTCTCCCACCCCAATCCTTGTCCCTCGCTCCCGGCGATTCGCTACACCTGCAGGCCTGGTTGGTCACCGAGGAAATTACCTCCACCTCCGACAGGGCCTGGAAAAAATGGCTGGACCTGGCCTGGGAAATGATTCTCCAAAAGCCTTCCTCCCCGGAAATGACGGATACCATCTGGCAACGCGGCATAACCTATGCGTCCCAGTCCCTGTGGGCAGAGGAAGGAAGTTACCGGGGATTCTCGATCGGCTTAATTTGGAAAGACAGCCAGTGGATTCAACGTCCGGGCTGGAAATACGAGATCGGTTGGTGCGGTCAAAATGCCTCCCTGGCCAATTCTTTACTGGTTGATTATCAAAAGACCGGACGACAATACTCATTGGATCAAGCACTGGCCTGCCTGGATACCTGGAGTGAAAACACCATCTTGCCTAATGGGCTGTTCCGCACCCACTATGATTATATTTTAGGTATCGCGCATGGCCAGGAACGCCTGGACGCCTGCAATCTGGGTACGGCAGCCTTAAATTTTTTTGAAGCAGCGCACCTCGCCAGGCAGGCCGGCCATCCCCGGGACCACTTGCGCACGATCGCTTTAGATTTATGCACCTTCATGGCCAATGACCAGGAACCTTCAGGACGTTACGGCAAAGCATGGTCGGTGGACGGCCATTGCCTTGACCGGGAGGGCACCATTGGAGCTTTTTTGATACCTCCGATGGTGAAAGCTTTTGCGGTCACCGGCGACAGCTTGTATTACCACAGCTTGGTAAAAGCATACGCCTATTATTTTGGGGAATACAAACGGAATGGTTACACCAGCGCCGGGGCTTTAGATACCTATTGTATCGATAAAGAGTCCGCCATTTCCCTGTTGCGTTCAGCCCTGATTTTGTACCAGCTCAGCGCTGAGCGGACCTATTTGGATGAAGCGGTAGCCATCTCTTACTACCTATCTACCTGGTTGTGGCACTACCATTATCCTTATGCAGACTCCACCGAATTTAAACGATACAACTGGTCCACTTTAGGTGGTACAGCGGTCTCGGTCCAGCATCACCACCTGGATCCCTATGCTCTGTTGTGGGTACCGGAGTGGCTGGAGTTGGCCGAATTGACGGGTGAGGTGCAGTGGAAAGAAAAAGCACAGGCCATTTGGTTTAATGGCTGTCAGCTCATAGCGGATGGCCGTTCAGCTATTCATGGGCGTATACGTCCACGGGGTGCTCAAAATGAAGCTTATTTTCAGACGGATTGGAGCGATACGCCAGGTTCGTTTAATGATTGGTTAGTCGCCTGGCCAACCGCTTTTCGCCTGGAGACACTACGCAAAGTTTCCGATTGGTCGGAGTTGTATCCATGAAGCAGCGTTTTTGCCTTTTTGTCGTTAATTTGAACAAATATATCTGCAGTTTTTCAATGTATTTATTTGAATAATATAAATATACATATTAATACCAGCATGTATATTTATAAATAATTTATGGGCCTTCTCCAATCCTGCACTTATTGCTTATATTTATTTTTTATTCATTAATAAACCCAAATGATTGATATGATTTTACTTAAAACTTTTAAAACCTGGCTTACCTGTTCAGCTTTGCTGTTTGGTACCTTGGCCATGGCACAAAAAACCGTTACGGGTACGGTTACTTCCGCCGATGACGGTGCCGGGATCATCGGTGCTACTATATTGGTAAAAGGAACCTCGGTAGGTACGGCTACCGATGTAGATGGCAGCTTTTCTTTGGACGTCCCGGCCGGAGCGACTACTCTGGTGGTGTCGTTTATTGGTTACCTCAGCCAGGAGGTCGACATCTCTTCCGTTAACAACATCACCGTAGTCCTTGATGTGGACAATCGTACGCTGGAAGAAGTGGTCGTCACCGGCTATAGCTCACAGTTAAAACGGGACATCAACGGCGCCGTAGCTACCCTGAACACGAAAGAACTCTTGGCCGTACCGGCCAGTAACGTGGGTCAGGCCATGCAGGGACGCGTAGCCGGCGTGCATATTGGTAACGAAAATGCGCCTGGTGGAGGGGTAATGATCCGCATCCGGGGCTTTGGTAACATTAATGATAATTCACCGCTGTTCATTGTAGATGGTACACCAACCAAGGGCAACCTGAATACCTTGAACATGAATGATATCGAATCCGTCCAGGTCCTTAAAGATGCTTCTGCCGCTTCCATTTATGGTTCCCGGGCAGGCAACGGGGTGGTCATTATCACCACCAAACAAGGTAAATCCGGGAAACCAAAATTTACCTACGACGCCTATTACGGGCAGCAAACCCCGATCAAATTTCTTGATCTGCTAAATACCCAGGAGTACGTGAACCTCCTGTGGGAATCCCGGATCAATGCTGAAAACAATAACCTGCTCGTGGATGGTAAAATTCCTGACCCTTCCAAAATAAAATATCCTAACATTCCGATGTTCGGCGGTCAGGTGCAGACCCCGGTCATCCCGGACTACATTTTCCCGGTAGGCGGCAAAGATGGTCAGGTGGATGAAAGTAAATACAGTGTGGTGCCCAAAAACCTCATCACCCGCGCCAATAAAACCGGCACGGATTGGTTTGATGAAATTTTTGATTCAGCACCCATCCAAAACCACCAGATCGGTGTAAGCGGAGCTACCGAACAAGCCCGTTATGCTATGTCGGCCAACTATTTCGATCAGCAGGGTATTATGAAATACACCAGCTATAAACGTTACTCCCTGCGCGCCAATACCGAATTTAATGTCAACAAAAGATTCCGTATCGGTGAAAACCTGCAAGTAGCCTACGGCGAACAAATCGGACAACCTAACGGTAATCAAAGTGAGAGTAATCCTATCTCTTTTGCCTACCGGGTGCCGCCGATTACGCCTGTTTACGACGTCAAAGGCTATTTTGCCGGCTCCCCCACCGTTTTGGATAATTCCCGCAGTCCGTTGGCCGAATTATACCGCAATAAAGACAACATCAATAAAGAAATCCGCTTTTTTGGAAATGCTTATGCCGAATTTGACATCCTCCAGGACCTCACGGCCAAGACGTTGTTCGGTATTGATTACAACACCTTTAATGTGCGTCGTTACCGGGCCAACGACCCGGAATCTCCGGAACCGGTAGGCTCCAATGCCCTGACCACCCAAAACAGTTATGAAAATACCTGGACCTGGTATAACACCTTGACCTACAACAAACAACTGGGCGAATCTCACCGTCTGAGTTTCATCCTCGGTACCGAAGCCATTCGTAGTTATTTCGAGTTTTTTACTGCCGACCGTTCCGGATTTGCTGTAGATGATTTATCCAACCAATTTCTCAGCGCCGGCCGGGCGGGGATCTCTAACGCCGGGGGCGCTGCCCAATGGCGGTTAGCGTCTGAATTTACCCGGGCGAATTATGCTTTTAAAGATAAATACTTGTTAGACGTCACGGTACGCAGGGATCGTTCATCTCGCTTTGCTTCCGACTTCCGCACCGCCTATTTTCCCGCTGTGAGTGCTGGATGGGTATTGACCAACGAATCATTCCTGCAAGACCAGGATTGGCTCACCTTTGCTAAACTGCGCGTAGGTTATGGGCAAACCGGTAATCAGGAAATCGGAAATTATAACTCCTTCTCTACCTTCCTGTCTTCACCCGAATCTTCCTTTTATGACTTGGCGGGAGCGAAAACCTCTTCCCAACCCGGTTATGAACTTTCTCAGTTTGGAAACTCTAATGCTAAATGGGAAACCACCACCTCCCTCAATCTTGGGTTGGATGGAAGTATTCTGGATGGTAAATTTGAATTTAATTTGGACTGGTTTAAACGAATTACTTCAGACATGCTCTTTCCGGTGGAAGTCCAGTTTACTCAGGGGGTAGCTACCAACCCCTTCCAGAACATCGGCGAGATGGAAAATAAAGGCATTGAACTGGGGTTGAACTACCGGGATCGCAAAGGCGATTTCACCTATAGCGTCGGGATTAATTTTTCAACCTATCGCAACACGGTGATCAAAACCACCGGTGATCCAAGAACCCAGTATTTTGGCTTTAGCAATTTGCGTCTGCCCACAGGCACAGTTTCAGTGACCCAACAAGGTCACCCGCTGGCCTCGTTCTTCGGTTATGACATATTGGGTATCTTCCAAACCGATGCGGAAGGCGCGGAACACCCGACTCAATTTGGTGGCGGGGCCATGAACAAAGCCGGGGCTTTTAAATATCGTGATGTCAATAAAGATGGAGTCATTAACTCGGCTGATCGCGCCATCATCGGCAGCCCGCATCCGGACTTTACCTATGGCTTCAATATCAGTCTCGGTTATAAAAGTTTCCGTTTAGATGCTTTCGGTCAAGGTGTGCAAGGCAACCAGATCTTCAATTACGTCCGCTATTGGACCGACTTTCCGACCTTTGGGGGCAACCGCACCCAACGGATGTATGAAGATTCCTGGCGTCCAGGCAAAACCGACGCCAAATTGCCCATCCCCAGATCGAATGACGTGATTAGCTCCAACCCCAGCAGTTATTACCTGGAGGATGGTTCTTATTTCCGCCTGAAAAACATTCAACTGACTTATACCTTACCGGCTTCCCTGACTAAACGGGTCGGATTAGGCGGCGTGAATGTTTATTTACAGGGACAGAACTATTTGACCATCACCAAATATGAAGGACTCGATCCGGAAGTTAACCTGCGTAATTACGCTTCCGGTGCCGACCGTCAAATTGGTGTGGATGAAGGGGTTTACCCGGCATTCCGTTCCACCAATTTTGGGATTAGCCTGCAGTTTTAATTGAACCTATTTATTATTCACATTATTTTAGATAATAATTCCACAATAATGAAAAAAATAATCATCCTCACGGCCGCCATTTACCTTCTCTCCGCGGCCTGTTCCAAAGACTTCCTGGAAGTAACTCCACTGGGTGTACTTTCCGAAGCAAACCTTACGAATAAAACCGGGGTCAATCTCATTCTCACCGGAGCCTATTCCCTGTTGGACGGTGTGCAGACTAACGTCGGCTCCCCGTTTCCGGACTGGACCGGCTCGGCCGACAACTGGGTTTATGGATCCGTAGCAGCCGACGACGCCTACAAAGGCACCAATGCCGGTGACCAACCGGAAATATCCTTAATCGAAACTTTTACGCATACCCCTGACCTGATCCACTTCCGTGGAAAATGGCGCGCAGTTTATGACGGCGTAGCCCGCACTAACGATGTCCTGCAACTGGTGGCTAAAGCAGGTGATATGACTGATGCTGAAAAAAAGGAAGTCATCGCCCAGGCTAGATTTCTGCGTGGGCATTATCATTTCGAAGCGCGCAAAATGTGGAATAAAGTGCCCTACATCGATGACGCGACCTATGATCCGGCCAATGCCAACAGCACTAAATTGCCTAATAACAGCGATATTTTTCCCCTAATCGAAGCTGACCTGAAGTTTGCCTATGATAACCTGCCTAACCGTTGGGCCGGTGCACCGGGCCGGGCCACGAAATGGGCGGCTGGGGCTATGTTAGCTAAAACTTACCTGTTCCAGAAAAAATATGCCGAAGCAAAACCTATCCTGGAGGCCATTATCGCCAACGGCGGTTATAAGCTCATGGATAAATACCATGATAATTTTCGGGCCGCAACCAACAATAACGCCGAATCCATTTTTGAAATCCAGTTCTCGGTGAATGATGGCGCTGCTATTTCTAACAATGGTAATCGCGGCCATACGCTTAACTACCCTTATGGAGGAGGAGCCATTACCACCTGCTGTGGATTTTTCCAACCCACCCAAAACCTGGTCAATGCCTTCAAAACCGACGACACCGGCCTGCCTCTCCTGGATACCTGGAACGAAGCAGATGTCCCCTTTGATAATTCCCAGACCTATGCCGGGAATCTCGATCCAAGATTGGATTGGACCGTGGGCCGCGATGGCGTGCCGTATTTGGATTGGGGTATCCATAACCCTCAGTATGTGCGTGACCGCGCTTATGCCGGCCCCTATACACCTAAAAAACAATCTCCATATAAATCAGAAAACGGTACCTTAACCTGGTCTAACAATCCACGTCAAAATGCCAACAATTACCGTATCATCCGGCTCTCCCACGTTATTTTATGGTTGGCAGAAGTAGAAGCAGAAACCGGTGATCCGGAAAAGGCCCGCATCTTAGTAAATCAAATCCGTAAACGGGCCGCTAACCCGGATGGCTTCGTAAAAATGCCTGATGGCACTCCCGCTGGTAAATATGTGGTCAATGATTACACCACACCTTGGACCAAAGAATCCGCTATCAAAGCCGTGCGCTTTGAAATGCGCCTGGAATTTGCCATGGAAGGCCATCGCTTTTTTGACCTGGTGCGCTGGGGCATTGCGGCGGAAACCATCAATACCTATCTGGCCGTAGAAAAAAATAAACGCACCTACCTCAATACGGCCAATTTCGTGAAAGGTAAACACGAATATTACCCCATCCCTAATCAAGAAATCCTCAACAGCCAACTCGATGGCCAAGCTACCCTTACTCAAAACCCCGGGTATTAATTAACCAGGTGCTTATGAGTGCGTAATATTAAAATATGCAAGAAAAAATAGCCGGGAAAAATTTCCGGCTATTTTTTTTGTCTCCAATAGGTTTATTGAGCTGTCAATTCAGCAATTTGATGCTTTTGATTTACCTGAAAAGATTCAATGGACCCTAATAACCCATTGGAAAATGTCAAGGACGTATAGTCCTGCTTGTTTCAGTAACAGGCTTGCCAGCACAGAAGCTTACTCGGCAGTCTGGGCCGGCGTTACTTCTTTTATTTTATTTAATAGTATATTATATAATTGTTTATGATAATGTGTATTAATTTAAATTCATATACTTATCATAATGTGTTTGGCTTCATGATGATGTATTAAAATAAATTTTTGTAAAGGCAGGATGCCGTGGAAAGGTTAGGATTACATTTTAGTTGATTAATGAGAAATTTAAATTTCAGTTCTTGAGCATATAGTTAAAGGGTACGTATTTCGGCCTTATTCATTTTAGCTAAGAAGGGTTCAAAAATCCGTAAAAAACAAAATACTGTTTGAGCCCTATCGTAATCAAAGCAAGGATATTTAATTATTTTAAATGATTATTTATCAAGAAGATATAATTTGGCGAGTTTATTTTTTAGGATTTTTGGATGCTTTTTAGCGTTAAGAAATGAATACAGCCTTGACTTTCCTGCCTGCCGAGCAAGTTTCGGCGCAGGCAGGCCTGCCTGTCGAGTATGACGCAGGCAGGTTGGTCCTTTTGTGCAAGTCGTAGCG
>JAYRWN010000453.1:0-6173 GCA_041917975.1 Saprospiraceae bacterium
CGCTACGACTTGCACAAAAGGACCAACCTGCCTGCGTCATACTCGACAGGCAGGCCTGCCTGCGCCGAAACTTGCTCGGCAGGCAGGAAAGTCAAGGCTGTATTCATTTCTTAACGCTAAAAAGCATCCAAAAATCCTAAACAAAATAAACTCGCCAAATTATATTTTCTTGATAAATTACCTTCTAACAAAATCAAAATGTTCTTGCATTGATTACGTTGAGGCTCAAACAGTATTTTGTTCTTAACGGATTTTTGCACCCTTTATAGCTAAAATGAATAAGGCCGAATATTAACTTTAACGGTAAACCTCAAGAACTGAAATCTATCATTCAACTTTCTTATAAATCAACTATCTGTAATCCTAACCTTTTGATGGGATCTTGTCTTTTCAAAAATTTACATTAATTAATCATATATGGAGCCCTACCCGGTTATTTTCCTAAATAGATGTGACCCTTTCAGGGTCAAAATAATGTGCTTTGGCGTTTTGTTGGCGCGAGTGGTTTAATTAACAGGCTACCCATTCTGCGGTTAGGAAAGTTTGCGGCGGAACTGGTTATAATCAAAGAAATAGACACATTTTAGCGATAAACTGTTGCTGAGCGGATTGTCCCAGATGTCCTCCACGTTGGAAAAATAATTGACCGGAAGGGTGGAGCTGCTGCTGAATAGACTGTTTTTCCAGGTGAGGAAGATATCGCTCCCCGGAGCAAAACGCCAGCGGTACACCATGTCCACCGTGAAGGCATTATAGCTGTTGTTATAATTCCCGTTAAATTCGGTGGCTCCCAGGTATCCTTCGTTAGTCAGTGCTGCAAAATTCTGATAATCCACTTTAGACCAATAATGGCGCAGGCGGAACGATAAAGCGGCCTTATTGTTAAAGGTGAAGTTGGTCCGGAAGATGTTTTCGACCGTGTTGAGATCACGCTGTCCGAAGATGATCTGATCACCATCATTGTCGACGTACCCGGTGCTTTTAAAATTGTTGGAAGCCCACAAACTCCAGTTAAGGCTTAATTTATCATTAACCCGGAAACGCGGCGACAGGCCAAACGATAAGCTGTAGCGTCCAGCTTCGTCGAACCAGCGATAGTTCCCATTGAGGTCCATGGCCAGCCGATGGTTGTAATTAGAACTGATAAAACTGCCGATCATATAATTGGCCGGAAAAACAATATAACGGGATAAGTCAGCGGTGCGCGGCTCGAAATAATCATGGGTAACGATCGGTTCCAAGCGCATGGTGAGGCCGGTGCCCCAAAATTTGCGGGTGACCAATTGGCTGCGGATATTGATGCCAAAGTCGGAGTAAACATTTGGTTCGGCCAGGCGCAGGTAAAACGTGCTTGCATTGATGTTCAGCCGGTTGAGTTTCCAGAAAGGTTCAAAAATTTGGTAACTGACGAAGGTGGTTACGGCGTGTTCGTTGGCTGCATTGATAATGCCCAGGTCGTTAATATCATAATCCGGACTTTCGTAATTATATGCCATACGCCATTGCCAGGTGCCGGTGAGTTTATTCAAACTCAGGTTAAACGTTTCACCCAGATCTACGTCATCCCCGGTCTGATATTTTTGGCTCACGGCCAGGCGTCCGGAAAAGCCATAAGAACGGTCCCGGTTATTGAAGGCAAATTCGCTCCCGGTGACATTGGCTTCATAGTCAGCCCCACCGCGCCAGACATTGGTATTGATCAGGCTGAAGTAAGAATTATTTTTTAAATTTTGGTCAAACGATAAAATGTTGTAGTTAGTCAACGGATTAGTAGTTACTTCTCGGGTCTGACCGTTTTGGTCTTCGATGACGGCATGGGCAGGCGCAGCAACGGCGTTAAAAAGGCCCAGACCGGTCCCGCCGGCGGTGCGGCCGCTGATTTTGGTGGCGTTGATGAGTTTTGTTTCTGAAGGATTATTTATAACGACTTCACCTTCTTTTAGAGCAGCTTCTACTTCGTCATAGTGGATAGGTCTCCCACCAATGCGGCGGGAATAAAATAATCCGGCCCGGTTAAATATTTCGGTGCCTTCGGTAAAAAATTGGCGATTTTCATCGAAGCGCACTTCAAAAGGAGACAGATTTAAGACCTGGTTATCAGACTGTACCTGGCCAAAGTCGGGCACCAGGGTCATATCCAGAGTAAAGGCATCCGATAAACCGAATTTAACATCCATGCCTCCGGTAATTGAATGACCATAGACATTGCGCGGATCACTATGTTTATCATGATAGCTTTGACCATTCAGGGCCAAAAAAGGATAGGCGCTGAGGCGGACCGGAGGATTAATATTTTGTATACCGGTCAGCAGGCCGGACTGCAGGATGTATTGATTCAGTTCCGGTTTGATGGGGTTCCAATTGGATTCTTCCCGCATGCGGCGGATGTCGCGGGTAAAGTTAATGAACCAGACCTGGGCATCAGTTTTAGGGAAACGTAAGGCGGCGAAAGGGATTTTAAATTCCGCTACCCAACCATGGTCGGCCAGTTTTACCGCGCTCGTCCACACCGCATCCCATTCTTCATCCGTCTGGCCATTGGCATGCACGCGGGTGTCGTATTGAACACCGGAAGCACTGATACCAAAACTGAAAGCGGTCAGACCGCTGCGGTAGGTGTCGATGAGTACGAAAAAGCGGTCGGCATTGCCATAACGGTCCCGGTCGGTAAGTTCCGTTTGAATGCTATCCGGATTAGGATCAAAAAGGACGGCCCCGACGTACAAAGCTTCATCGTCATACATCACCTTAACTTGGCTGGAAAAACTGGCTTTCTCGCCCGGATGAGGGCGAATTTGAATAAATTCTCCGGCCGCCGGTGTTTTTAACCATCCGTCTTCATTCAGGTCACCGTCAATGGTAATGGCTTGTTTAGCCCGCAAGGCTTGCAGTTCACGTGGGTTGTCAAATGCTCCCAAGCGGGGTTCTTTGGGATCACCTGCCCATCCTTGCCCCAGTACCGTTACCACGGCCGTCATCACCATCAACCACTTTACACTCACCATATTAAAACAAAAGGAAATATATAATCCAAATATACTGTGTAATACATGTACAAAGCCCGATAACCTTTTCCTTTGACATTTTGTTAACACTCGCAGGATAAGGTAAACTTAAAAGAGTATTCAGCATTTATCTACTTTTGTCCTGATTTTGTTAAGCAAAAAAATTGCCAATGGGAGTTGTAGACATAAAAGTACCGGCGATAGGTGAATCAATCAATGAAGTAACTCTGGCCAACTGGCTAAAAAAAGACGGGGAATTTGTAAACCTGGATGAACCGATCTGCGAGTTTGAGTCGGATAAAGCCACTCTTGAACTTCCCGCTGAAGCCAGTGGAAAACTCATCTGGGTGGCTAAACAAGGGGATGACTTGCCCATAGGAGCTCTGGTAGCCCAAATAGACACCTCGGTGCAAGCCGGTGCTGCGGCAGCGGTGCCAAAGGTGGAAACAAAACCAGAGGCAACACCTCCCGCCACACCAGTAGTAACTCCAACGGCGCCAGCACAGACCTCAGCTGCCGGACATCCTTCGCCGGCTGCAGCCAAAGTGTTACGCGAGAAAGACCTTAGCCCGACCCAAGTGACCGGGACAGGTAAAGACGGACGTATCACTAAAGCGGATGCCCTCACCGCCAAAACAGAACCAACATCGCCAGCTCCCACAGAGGTACAAGCTGTTCAGCCTTCATCCCCGGCAGTGACTGAATACAGTCGTCAGGAGCATCGTGATAAGCTGTCCCGCATGCGCCGGACCATTGCCCGCCGATTGGTAGCAGCCAAAAACGAAACGGCCATGCTGACCACCTTCAATGAGGTGGATATGAAAAATATCATGGACCTGCGTGTCAAGTATCAGGATTGGTTTGTAGCTAAATATGGCATAAAACTGGGCTTTATGTCTCTGTTTGCCAAAGCATGCACCCAGGTGCTGCTGGAGATGAAAGAGGTAAACGCCATCCTGGACGGGGAAGACCTGATCACCCACAATTACGTGGACATAGCTTTCGCCATATCTACACCCACCGGCCTGGTAGTACCGCCGATACATGACGTACAAGCCTTGAAACTGCACGAGATAGAGTTTAAACTCAAAGATCTGGCCGAGAAGGCCCGGCAAGGAAAACTAAGTTTGGAAGAAATGACCGGTGGCACCTTCACCATTACCAATGGCGGCGTGTTTGGATCATTAATGAGCACTCCAATACTCAATCAACCCCAATCGGCTATATTGGGTATGCATGCCATTAAAGAGCGGCCGGTAGCTGTGGATGGCCAGGTGGTCATCCGGCCGATGATGTACTTGGCTCTTTCGTACGATCACCGCGTCATTGATGGGAGCAGCTCGGTAACATTTTTGGTCAAAGTGAAGGAATTGCTGGAAGATCCTGTTAAATTGCTGATGGAAATTTAAGCTCAGAATTCTAACATGACTTTACGCGATTTTTTTGAGGTTTGTGCCCAGCACCCATCTATCCCAATGTATTATTTTATTGCGGTGCCGGCTACCGCTTTATTGTCGGGGTTTTTTTCAAAAGGAGAAACCCATCTGCCGCAATGGCGCTATTTATTCGCCGGACTGATTTATCTGGCATTTGTGCCCGGGCTCTTTGCCATCACCTTTAATATTTACCAGTTTTTATTTGAACGCCAAAGTATCATGGAGGCGAGTTTAATCTTACAGGTGCTGCCCGTGGTATCCATGCTGGTCACCTGGTGGATCATCACCCGTTTTATTTCCCTGAAAAATGTTCCCGGCTTCGGACACTTAAGTGGTTTGGTGATGATGATTTTTGCATTGCTGGCTATTTTATGGTTTTTAGAGCGCACACACATCTGGGTAGTCACTTACCTGCCATTCACCACGTTTGTGCTCATCCTCGTAGGCATGCTGATTATCTTTCGTTGGGGATGGAAAAGGCTTTTTGAATAGACTATTGATCGGATAGAGCCATTTTAGATCAATTATAGGGTGAAAAATAATTAGGTTGACCAATTTTAAGCTGGGCACGAAATTTAAAAATATCCTGTGCTGCCAAACAAATTTAAGGCCTTGCTTTTTTTTCTGCAGATCCCGCTGATTTGCGAAAATTATTTTGTCCAGAAAAATTTTAGTCAATTATCAGGTTGACCATTTAATGGTTCGATACGCTAAAAATTTTCGTCCAGCCAAACAAGATTAGCCAACCACATTGTAACTTCTTGATTCCGACTCGATCGGCTCAGGTTTTGGTTGATGTTCAACAGACTACCTAATCATTTTATACCTGAAAATCAGAATTAAGCCGAATAGAAAATTCCTTCTCGATTATAAACAGTGAATGATCAGGGTTTCACCGCTGCTTAATTTTAACTTTTTGGATCCAGGATGAGTTATCTTTTACTGTTTAATCAACTTATGATAGCTAACCTTGTCCCCTTGTTTGACCTGTAAAATAATCAGCCCCGAAGGCCAGTCATAGGTCTGAACATCGGCGGTGGTGGCGGATCCTTCCAGGCGTTTGGTCCAAAAGTTTTGACCTTGAGCGGTATAGGCCAAAATATCGGTTACACCGGAGGGTCCGGATACATTCAGTGTCAACGTTTGGTTAAATGGATTAGGACGGGCTGAGAAGGTGAATTCGCTCTCCTGTTCCCGCAAGTCTAATGCTGAAGATTCGTTTTCAGACGCCAATGAACGCTGATGTTTCTGGCCGGTGATCAAACTCCCTGTGTCAGGGGTAGTTAGACCGGATCCGCATATTTGATATTTATCGGTGACGATAACCGGGACGATACACGTGTCCAGGTGGCCGTCTTTAGCTTTAGCTATTAAGCGGTAATTACGGGGTTGGCCATCGGCTATCTCGCAATCCAGAACCAGACCTTTTACGCCTATGTCTCCGATGTAAAAATCCCGCTCGGATGCCGTACTGCAACCTTGTTCATCGGCAACCATATCCGAAGCCTTAACAAAGGCGGTAGCGGTGCTGGAATCCAAAGTAACCACCAGGGTATCTACGCAGGTTACGGCGGAATGGCAGTCAGCCACTTCCATTGTATACGCACAGGAGTCCATTGGACCTTGATTACCTAAGGCCAACCATTGTACGTCATAGGAGCCCCCGGGTAATAAAATGTCTAATGTGGAGATCATCCCGTCGATGAGGAAATTTGACTGCCCTTTGGTTTTC
>JAYRWN010000454.1:0-34988 GCA_041917975.1 Saprospiraceae bacterium
ATGTCCATTTTTAAAATATATTTTTTGTCATTGCGACCACAGTGAAGGAACCCATATTAATTAATAATCAATAGGGTGACGGTGAATTTGGAATGAGGAATAAAATATGGAATTAGTACTAATTGTCTACCCGTTTCCATGCGACCCCCTCGGGGTCGAATAGGTTCAATAGCAATTTTTTAAAAAAATATTTGACCCTCTCCGGGTCATATAATCGTGATCGGGTTCAATTTGGGGGATATATAAATCTAATACCTGCTATTACATTCAAAAATTCAGTGTGTCATTCCGGCCGCAGCGGAGGAATCTATAACATACATAAATATATAATAAAATTATAGATTACTCCGCACAATATTAATTATATTTAAGAACCCTGAAGGCATTTTTATACGGGCCCCTCGTATCGAATAGGTACAATAGCAATTTTTTAAAAAAAATATTTGAACCTTTCCGGATCATACAAAGAACGTCCAGGTTTAATTCTTAAGGAATGGCACGGTATTAAAGAGCACTATTTGTAATTGGAAACGTTGATCCCGGTTCAACATTTGATTCATGATGGCTAATTCGGCTCTAAAATTTTTATTGATCACGTACCCCATTCCCACATAGAGCCGGTCCCGGTCATATACAGGGGTCTTACGTTGCAGAAATATTTCATTGTAAGCTGAAAAATACCAGGCGCCCTGAGCAAGCGTCGGTTTATTAAGCGGAATATTTACGGCTAAAAAATAGCGGAATCTCAGGGAGAAATTGTCAGGAAGGAATCTTTCTTCCAGCCGGTAGCGGTGTTGTAAATAAAACCGTCCAAAATTTTGGCGGGTAAGAAATTGTTGGTATAACCGATGTTCTACAGTTTTTAGTTTTTCATTCTGACCGGCGAGATAATTGCGCGTGTCAATATAACCATACCCAAAAAGCAAATTATTATTTTGTTCACTCAGGTTATATCCCACTCCGGTGCGAAGCAATAATTGTTGGAGGTCACCGGCAAAATTATAATTGCGGAATTGAAATTCATTCCACCAATTCCATTTCTTGGAAATGGCCTGGTTACCAAAATAAATATACCAATTACCGACCTGTGAAGATTGGGAAGATAACACCTCAGGAAGTAATAAACCCACCAAAAGAAATCGCCAAACCATACCGCAAAATTATAAACAATAAACCCATGCAAACTATCTAATATAGTCACATGGGTCGAAATTTATGCATGGACAAGATTACTCCATTTATTGTTCAAAAAAAGTAACTCGGCCATTCTCCACATTATACATTCCTCCCACTATTTTTACCTTACCGTTTTCAATCAGGTCGCGGATAATGGGACTTTGTTTTTGTATTTGTGCAATGGTGAGATGTACATTTGTTTCAGTAACTTTGTAAACAAATTCGGGATTAGACCCCGTGCGATTTTCATTAATGGAAGTTTCTGCATCAATAGCCGGTTTTATTTTATGTAATACCCCGGACAGATGACCCAGTTCGACATGATTACAGGCACCCACTATTGCTCCACAGCGGGTATGACCAAGCACCAAAATAATTTTAGTGCCTACGACCTTAGTCGCAAATTCCATACTGCCCAGAATATCGTCATTAAGTACATTACCAGCTATGCGGATACTAAAGATATCACCCAAACCCTGATCAAAGATCAGTTCAGCCGAGGTGCGTGAATCCATACAGCTAAGGATGGTGGCAAATGGAAATTGGCCTTCTTTGGTTTCGTTCACCTGCTGCAATAAATTGCGGTTGGCCTTCAGGTTTTTAACAAACCGGTCATTGCCTTCTTTAAGAATTTCAAAAGCCAGGTCAGGCGTAAGGTTTGTCTGCGTTTCTTTGGAATGAGTATGCATAGGATTTAGTTTTTTTAATAATCTGCAGGAATAGGTTCAATAAAATTGATTTTTTCCAGGGTGATATTTTTAGATCGGGCATTGTCTTCGTATTCTTTTATTAATTCCACCACATCGTAAGAGATGGATTTAGAATTGGTACAATCAATGATCACTTTCGAATTAGCCGGAATAGCATTTAAGGCTTTAGCCACGCTGGCTTTATTAAAAAACGAAACTTCTTCCGCTAAAACCAAATGGTGCACTTCATGACCTTCTTCCGTTGTAATGACATCCTTCATATGATGCGAGTTGCGATAACTGTGGTACAAAACAAACATGCCACCAATCGCCAAACCAACGGTTATCCCGGTTAAAAGATCAGTAAATAAAATGGTGATAACGGTTATGGTGAACGGAACAAATTGTTCTAAGCCCAGCTTATACATATTGACAAAAAGTGACGGCTTCGCCAATTTATAACCGACTAACAACAGGATAGAAGCCAAACTGGCTAAAGGGATTAAATTTAGTACGCTTGCAATAGTAATGGCACTGATAAATAAAAATAACCCGTGAAGAATGGTCGATAATTTGGTACGTCCACCGAAAGTAATATTCGCCGAGCTACGCACAATTACTTGAGTTATAGGTAATCCACCTATCAATCCCGAAATAATATTACCGGCACCTTGAGCAAACAATTCGCGGTTAGTAGGAGTTTGGCGCTTTAAAGGATCTAATTTATCAGTAGCTTCCACACACAATAGCGTCTCCAGGCTAGCAACAATAGCCACTACAAATCCTATCTTCCACACTTCCAGATTTGTTATGGCACTAAAATCAGGGAATGTAAATTGACTGAAAAAATCAGAGAAATTTTCCGGCACAGGTATATTAACAAGTTGATCTGGATTCAACGAAAAATTTAACCAACCCTGGCGGAAAAGTAAATTCATGAATATACCCAATAATACAACCACTAGTGGCCCATTAATCAGGTTAAAAATTTTGTGCCTTTTATTAAGTATTTTTTCCCAAAATATTAATACCACCAGGGAAAGTATGGCGATAAAGGCAGCTCCTGGAGTAATAAATTCCAAGGCCTTAAATATCTCAGAAAAAGTATTTTCACCATCGGCCTGAATAAAAGCGACATCACCTTCAGTATCTTTATCCCACCCTAAGGCATGGGGAATCTGTTTAAGAATAATTAATAAGCCTATCCCGGACAGCATACCTTTGATAACCGAGGATGGGAAAAAATATCCAATAATGCCAGCTTTCAGTACGCCTAATAACAGCTGGAAAATACCGGCAATTACAACGGCTAACAAAAAGACTTCATACGAACCGCCTAACGATTCTATCGACGTTAATACGATAACCGCCAAGCCTGCAGCCGGACCACTGACTCCTAAAGGAGATCCGCTGATGACTCCTACGACGATGCCCCCGACAATTCCGGCAATGATGCCGGAAAACAAGGGCGCACCGGAAGCTAAAGCAATGCCTAGACATAAAGGTACGGCCACAAAAAAGACAACGATACTGGCCGGCAGGTCCACACGAAATTGACTAAACAAGTTTTTGAAAGGCATAAGATGCAAATTTTAACAGTACAAAGATAGTTATAATTTATAAAATGATAGCTTTACTATCTTAAATTATTGTTAAACTATATCAAAAGAAATTTTTGCTTTAGATTTGCTCAATTTTAATACCTTAGTAATATGGATTACAAGCTTAGTTTCGCCGTCAATGAATCGATTTACCTGAAGAACCCGGAAAGCTCCGAAGTTGGTCACAGCATCATTAAACACAGCATTGACTTGATCAATGACCTGGGTTTTGAGCATTTTACTTTTAAGAAACTGGCAGTGGCTATGAATAGTACTGAAGCCACGGTGTATCGTTATTTTGAAAACAAACACCGCATTCTTTTATACATTATCAGCTGGTATTGGTTTTATCTGGACTACAACCTGGACTACCGTTTAATAAATTTAACAGATCGCAAACAGCGACTTTTGGAGGTTCTTAATCTACTTACTCATGAGTTTCCGGAAAGCAGCGGGGGAGTAGATTACAATAAAAAATATCTAAACAACATCGTCATTGCAGAAAGCAGTAAGGTATACTTAGTCAAAGAAGTGGCTGAAATCAATCAACACAAAGTCTTTAAACCGTACAAAGATTTATGCTCACGAATTGCCGCCATTATCTCAGACTACGATCCAGATTATCCATATCCGGTCTCTCTGAGCACGACTATCGTGGAGACCTCGCATAGTCAACAATTTTTTATTAAATTTTTACCACGACTCACCGATCAGGACAAGATAAGATCGAATGATTTTGTGCACCATTTTTTACAGGACCTGGTATTCCGCATCCTGAATGTAAACTAGCGGACCACGGTCGCAAATCCTTTTACTTCATGCTGGTCTCCCCGGGGACCCCGGTAGCGCACCACACAAACGTATACCCCGTTGGGAACGTCTGTGCCGCTATTGTTCATCCGCCCGTTCCAGCCTTCATCAGGATTGGTGGTCTCGAAAATCAGTTGGCCCCAGCGGTTCCAGATGGAAAAAGAAAAATCCTGCATCCACGGTGTATTGCCTTTTCCGAAAAACTCATCATTAACCCCGTCATTATTCGGCGAGAAAGCATTGGGTAAATAATAATTGACATTAGGTTTTACATCGATCAGAGCTATGGCCGTGTCCGTACATCCGGAAAGGTGACTGACTATCTGACTAACCTGGTATACTCCGGTATCCCGGAAGGTATAAATGGGATTGGCCAAAGTACTGCTATTCTCTGCTCCGAAGAACCACAACCATTGACTGGCATCCTTCGAATCATCTTTAAATTCCACCACGGGTTGAGTGTTGCTCGGTTCTTCTGGCGAATAACGAAATCCCGCTTGCGGGGATGGCCGAACGGTAATCCAATCCGGAAAGTTGGCAGAGGTCTTACAACCTATCGGTGATACGATAGACAGATTTATCCCAAAGGTTCCATCTTTTTCATACAAATGAGTTGGACTGATATTTTTGCTGCTGGTTCCGTCGCCAAAATCCCAAGTTATCTCATAAGTCGAGTCAATGGGGAAAGACAGATTATTAAAAAAAATGTTGGCTGGAGCACAACCGCGGAAGGTGGAAGGCTCTACGACGATGAGTGCCGGAACCGGAAAATAGGGCAAAACATCTCTTTTTGTATCCCGGCATTGGTTTGCATCTTCGACCTGTAAACTCACCGGAATGTTTCCTGGAAGCTTGTAGATGTGCTGGGGTGTCCGCGAACTGGATGTCGACCCATCACCGAAATTCCAAGTCCATTTGGTAATGCCGCCAGGGGCTCCTGTCCGGCTGCGATCTGTAAAGGAAACCGGACCGGCGGTACAGGTATCATAGACGTAGCTAAAATCGGCCATGATATCCGGCAGTACTTCTACTTTGATCAAAACGGAGTCGGCACATTGTAAACCGCGGTTAATGATCATTTTACCATTATAGATTCCTAATCCGGGAAATTCTATACTGGCGTTACGCTCGGCAGAGGTACGCCGATTACCGCGGATATCAAACTCCCAATAATAATCCTTGATGTATTTCTCCTGGTATGATTTGTTGATAAAATCTATGGTAAAACTCCCGCAGGAGCGGACCTCATATTTTTCCTCGCGCACCGTATCGGCGACGATCTCAGCCTTGACGGTTTCTTCACATTGGGCTACATTAAACTGAAAATCGCGCCGGATGTAGCCAATGCGTTTGCCGTTGCGGTATTCGGAGACGCAAACGCCTACGACGAAAAGTCCCAGGAGATTAGGTGTGCCGGTGATCATTCCGGTCTGCGCATTCAATTTTACCACATTTTCACCTATACCGGCCATGGGTTGGTCAAAACGAAAACTTGGCTGATAACGCACCTCGTTATACGGTGGTAAACACCGGGAGGGGTCCGGAGTAATTCCATCGCAAGCCCGCGGGTTTCCAGCTCTTTCGTTGCTCCCAAAAGGACCTCCGCCTAAAAGAGGCGCGCAAAACTCATAAACCAACTGATCGCCATCCACATCCGTGGCTGAATGATCAAAATCCAGAGGTCGATCCAGGCATATTACGACCGGTGGATATAATTTAAACACCGGACTACTGTTGCATTCCCATAAGGCATCCTGAGTGATGTCCACGGTAGTGGTGGACCCGCTATCCCCACTTCCGATGATATTAGAAACATCATTATTCCGGCAACAGCGTTGATAGGACACCGTGTAACTTCCTTTGAACAAAGGCAAAGTTATGTCAAACTTGTAAGATGTCGTCTCAATGCATAACCGTGGTGGGAAAATTACACAAGGGTCGTCCTCCGGTCTTACACCTACGACGGCTCCATGACGGACCGTAAGGGTGCGATAAAACGTTATTCGGTTCGTAGCGCTATCCCTGCGATAGACGCCGAATTCTGCCTGCATGTCAAAAGGTGCAGCTGTAGGATCTTCGCAATCGCGATACATGACGGCGGTAAATTCAAAACGCATGGACAATCCATCCGCAGTTGGCCCCAGACACCGGTAAGTCAATTCGGTACCAATGATGTGCTTAGCCTGAAGTTCGGACCAACCTAACGCAATAAAAAGGAAAAACAATAACTGCCAGCGTTGACTAACTTTTTTCATATACATAAGTCGATTACTAAAACAATTATCCTGCCGCACTTCTAACAACGAAATTAAGAGGATATCTGTTGTTACTGCCTTAAAATATGGGCTTAACAAGTTTGGCCCAAAACAAACCTATATTTCAAAAAAAATCCACTTTAAGCGATAACCGGTTATGGCACCGCGGTTTTAAGCAGTCTTTTGACCGGGCCGAAGGTATTTTTTTCCACGCAGCACAATTTTCTCCCTTATTCTGTGGTTAGAAAGGGCAAAATTTTTGTGCATGATGGAGATTCTCCGTATCGAAGAGTTATTAGAAACACTAAGGACAGGAGGTATTATTCTACACCCCAACGATACAGTTTGGGGGTTAGCCTGTAATGCATTTAATGAAGCCAGTGTGGAGCGACTAAGGCAGATTAAAAAACGCCCAGTAAAAAAACCTTTCATTTTATTAGCGTCCTCGTTGGAGATGGTCAGAAGATATGTCACTTATATCCATCCCCGTTTGGAAACCCTCCTGCAATATCATCAACGCCCGTTAACCGTGATCTACGAACAAGTCTGCGATTTACCGGAATATTTGCTTACGGCTGAAAAAGCTGCGGCTATACGGGTTTCTTTGGATCCCTTTACGCAAAGTTTGATCAATAAACTAGGTAATCCGCTTATATCCACCTCAGCTAATTTCACCGCAGAGCCTTACCCTCAGCGCTTCGAGGATATCCATAAAGACATTATTCATCAGGTCGATGCCGTCTACCAAGGAATACACCGTTCAGCTACAGAAAATCAGCCTAGTGTCATTGTGCGCTTTACCCGCAAAGGTGATTTCATTTTTCTCCGCGAATAAACGTAGCTAAGGTTTTATTTTCTTTAAAGCCATTTTCACCACCGGGTCCTCTTCCATTTCCATAGTCAGACGACTCTTCGGACCTGTGGTAAAGCCGGCCCAAGCCGCGGCCAAACGCCTGCGAAAGTAATTTTGCTGGGATGTATCAACAGAAATGTTTAGTCGATAATAAGTCTGCAGGTATTGCCGAAATCCTTCCACAGAAACAGCTAGTTCATGATGCACATAACCAGATAGTACGTATTCATCAAGGTGGGCCATGGCTTGATTCATTATGGTGTCTGTGGCCCAGGCATCCAAAGCCACAAACACATCCGGAGTGATCCCGCCACCGGCATAGACCACCCGGCCTTTGGTGGTATAAAATGCAATAGAATCCTTGACAGGAATGGCTGCTTGGCCGGTAAGTTCACCATCTTCAAACCGATGCTGCACATCATATAGATAGCGGTTCCGGTCTATATAGGTTCGCTGGATGGCTCGTCCGCTGGGTGTGTAATACTTCTCTACGGTAAGTAAGATGGCCGACCCATCAGAAAGCGTGAATTGCTTCTGAACTAAACCTTTACCAAACGACCGCCGGCCTATAATCACTCCTCGATCCAGGTCTTGTACAGCGCCGGCAACAATTTCACTGGCAGACGCTGAATATTCATCGATTAATACTACGATATCTTCAATAGCAAAAAAAGGCCGGCCGGTGGATTTATATTCTGTGCGTCCATGACGTCCATCCGTATAAACCAAGAGCAGCCCTTTTTCCTGAAATAGCTGACTAAGGATCTGCACAGCCTGCTGAAGGTAACCGCCCGGATTTCCGCGCAGATCAATAATTAAATGTTTCAAATTCCTTTTTTGCAGATCTTCCAGGGCTTGCATAAATTCGCGATAGCTGGTCTGGTTGAACCTGGTCAGTTTAATGAGTCCAATGCCCGGTTTGATTATATCTGCATGGGCAATGGTTGGAAAATGGACCACCTCCTTTTTTATCGTCTGGGTAGTTAATGACCGTGTGGCATGAGTGATATAACTCATAGGAAATTCGGCCCGAGGATGCTCCGGTATAACTTTTAATATCTCCTGATAACTTTTATTGGCTCCAGATACTTTTATAGAATCGATGGATAAAACTGCATCACCAGGCTTAAGGCCAATGGATTCTGCCGGTGAACCCGGGATTATTTTGTTTACATAAACCGTATCCTCCAGCAGAGTGAATTCAACGCCAATCCCTTCATAGTGACCTTCACGTTCTAATTCTTCATGCTTAACCTCCCTATGTTTAAAATAGGCCGAGTGAGGATCTAATTGATCCACCATAGACTCCAGAGTTTCATCCGTAAGTGCATCTAACGACAAGCTATCCACATACCGGGCTTGGATAAAACGCAACGCTTCCTCCAGTTTCACCAAATCCTGTTGTTGTCGGAGTGAATCGAGTACAGGACGGGTGAATATATGGCCTAATGAGGGGAACATCTTAACTCCAATTAACATCCCAACAGCCATGGATAAGCTAAGCAAAAAAGGCAGCCATAAGTAAGGTTTATCACGCACGGTCATCCACAGTTAAATCCGCACAAAATTAACGAAAGACATTTGGCTACGGCTATTGAAAATCAGGTATTATAAAAGCAATAAATAATTAGGCAAAAAAATTGAAATATTAAAATAAAATATCTAATTTAACGAAATATTTATTAAAATCCCACGGCTTGTCAGTATAAAAATAAAACATTATCCGGTACTGAACGATTTTATACTACCGTCTCCACCACTTTTCACTGACCTTTTAAATGTTTCTTGATGGATCAAAAAATTCAAATTTTATGAATGATATCGATAGTTTGGATCGAAAAATTCTGGCTTTATTAATGCAAAACGCTACTATGCCTTATACGGATATCGCCAAACAATTGTATATATCCGGCGGCACCGTGCATGTAAGAATGAAAAAATTGGAGCAGTTGGGTATAGTTAGAGGCTCCCACATTGAGATAAACTATCACAAGCTCGGATATGATATCACGGCTTTTTTGGGTATTTACCTGGAAAAGAGTTCCCAATACGATATGGTATCCCAGGAATTATCCAAAATACCGGAAATCGTGGATGCCCATTATACCACCGGTATGTATTCAATTTTCGCCAAATTAGTGTGCCGGGATACCAAACATCTAAAAGATGTGTTGCATGATAAAATTCAGATGATTCAAGGGGTGCAGCGGACAGAAACCTTCATTAGCCTGCAGGAAAGCATCAGTCGGGCCCTGGACATTACCGAAGAAGACTAACTATTTTTTAAACATAAAATACACCGACAGAATTAGAAAGACAAAACCTATAAAATGGTTAAAACGAAAGGTTTCTGTTTTAAAAACAAATAAAGAGAACACCACAAAAACCACTAAGGTGATCACCTCCTGAATGACCTTTAACTGCACCAGGGCAAAGGGACCGCCATAAGCTTGATAGCCTAGGCGGTTGGCGGGAACTTGAAAACAATATTCTATAAAAGCTATCCCCCAACTAATCAAAATCACCTTAAATAAACTCAGATCAGTGAACCCTTTCAGCGTTTTAAATTTAAGGTGACCATACCAGGCCAGGGTCATAAAAACATTGGATAACAATAATAAGCCAATGGTATAATAAACTCTCATCTATACCTGCTCAGTTTAGTTGAAAAAAAATGTATAAATATTAAGTCCAGTCTCAATAGCCTTCGGCATGGTCATCCCCACGGGGATCGGCGGCCCCTTCCAACCTTCCATCAGGCAACACCAAAATAGCATCCACCCGTCCTATGGAGCCACGTTCGGTTAGGGCATGCCCCATCAACCCCAAAGTATCCTTCAGCCCCGAAGTAAAAGCACCATCTTCCACCTGGATCATATCCGGCAGCCATTGGTGGTGGAACCTTGCTGAAGTCACGGATTGAGTCATGGTTTGTCCAAATTCGATGACATTGAGGATCGTTTGGTAAACAGAGGTCATAATGGTAGAACCACCCGGAGTGCCTACCACCATGAATAACCGGCCCTGATGGGTGATAATGGCAGGTGTCATGGAGCTCAGCATGCGTTTACCTGGTTCGATTGAATTGGCTTCAGCCCCAACAAGTCCAAACACATTGGGTTCACCTGGCTTAGAGCTAAAGTCATCCATTTCATTATTCAATAAAAAACCAGCCCCGCTGACAACGGTTTTTGAGCCATAGCCCGTATTGATGGTGGTGGTGACAGACACGGCATTACCCTGAGCATCAACAATGGAGAAATGCGTCGTTTGTTCACTTTCGGCTACCTGCTTAAAGGTCCCGGCGGTCACGGCACTACTCGGTGTTGCACGATCCATTGAAATAGTTGCAACTCGCTGACGGAGATAGTTAGAATCCAATAATTGGCCCACAGGAACCGGGTAATAATCCTGGTCTCCCAGATGCTGAGCCCGGTCCGCATAGACCCGCCGCTCTATCTCGGCCATCGTATGTACGGTAGCGGCGCTTCTGAATCCCCACCGGGCTAAAGGAAACTGCTCAGACATAGTTAGCATCTGCAATAATGCAATGCCTCCACTGGACGATGGCGGCATGGAAATGACTTCATAGTCCTTATAACGTCCCTGAAGAGGGGTCCGCCAGATGGCCTGGTATTGCAGCAAGTCATCATATGAAATAAGCCCTCCGCCGGCTTTCATTTCAGCAACTATTTTATCAGCAGTTTCGCCGGAATAAAATCCGTCCCGGCCATGGTCACGAACTAATTCCAACGTGTGGGCTAAGTCTTTTTGAACAATTAAGTCGTTAGGAACCCACGGCTGATTCTTAATAAATACCGGAGGGGTAGTATTGTGCTTTTTAAAAGCTTCCTGAGTATAATTCAAAGACTGAGCTTCTTCCTCGGTCATATGGAATCCGGTGGCTGCCAGGTCAATGGCGGGTTGAATAAGTCGCTTAAAGTCTTTAAGGGCGGAAAATTTTTCGAACGCTTTGATCATGCCATCTACACTACCCGGCACGCCGGCAGCTAAATGGCCATTGAGGCTCAATCCCGATACAACTTGCCCGGCACTGTCCAAATACATATTGCGCGTGGCCAAGCCGGGAGCTTTCTCCCGAAAGTCCAAAGCCGCAGTTTCCCCATCCTTTAAGCGGATCACCATAAATCCGCCACCGCCAATATTACCGGCTGCCGGATAAACCACCGCCAGGGCAAACTGGACGGCAATAGCCGCATCGATCGCATTACCCCCTTTTCGCAAAATATCCACACCAACTTTTGTAGCCAGAGGGTGGGCCGAAACGACCATCGCCTGATCGCCAAAGGCAGATTTTTTTATGTCGTAGCCTTCAAAGGGCTTTTCGATGCGACAAAAGACCAGCAATAAGGTCATTATTAAACACCCTAGCCGAAAGACATTAGATTTTTGCATACAAAAAAAAGTATAATTATCTGGTAACAATGATAACTAAATTGTAGGCAGGGATGGAACAAAGTCCATAGAAAAAAATTACCTGCAGGGAAATAAACCCGGACTGGGTTCCCAGAGCGCGATACAGGGCTTTTATGGCTTACTTATCCAGATCAAAAAAAAACAGCCTCAATTGGGGATTAATTTTTCCCAATTGAGGCTGAAATTAAGATATGAATATGGGATAAAGGATTTACTAATTTAAACACTATTGTAAAATGGCGTCAACGACATGTACGATGCCGTTAGAAGCACGTACTGAACCTAGAATTTTTGCACCGCCCACGTAGACCGCTCCATCTTTAATACTTACGGTTGCAGATCCACCATCGGCCATACCGAATTTCTGCCCTTCTTTCATCGCTGTAGATTCAAAGACAGAAACGGTGACGTGGTGCTGAAGGATTTGTGCCAGTTTGGAGTTATTCTCTGGTTTCAACAAATCTTCAACAGTCCCCGGAGGTAATTTTTCAAATGCGGCATTGTTGGGCGCAAAAACTGTAAACGGCCCGGCGTTAGCTAAAGAATTCACCAGATTGGCTGCTTTTAGTGCAGCGACCAAGGTGGTATGATCGGGAGACCCTACGGCGACTTTAACGATATCCTGTTGAGATATATCATCCTGCACATTCGCTTGACCTATGGAAGGATCGACTGTTGCAGATTCGCTAGCGGAAGCCCCGGCTTGATCACCTGTCTTTGCGCCTTGTGAACACGAGCCCATCAGCATCGCCATAAATAGGATAAAAAATACTGCGTTTTTCATTTGGAATTGGTATTTTAAAAATTTAAACACAATCTTAGTGCTTTTATAGTGATAACCTATGATGTTAATCATCGCAAACCCTTAAATTGAATGATTAGAAAAGTTGAAGAAGCTGTAAATATCATTTCTCATCGGACCTCAATCCGGCCGTTGGCCGCCGTCATTCTTGGCACCGGGCTCACCTCTTTCAGCCAATTACTTACAGAACAGGTAACTATTCCGTTCAGTGCTATTCCTCAGCTCCCTCTACCCACGGTTTCCGAACACAGAGGTGCTTTTATTTTAGGTTATTTGGAAGAATATCCTATCCTTCTGCTACAAGGTCGGTTGCACTATTATGAAGGGTACAGTATGCAACAGATCACTCTTCCAGTGCGCATTGCCGCAGCGTTGGGAATACGTACGCTGATTGTATCCAGTGCTTGCGGATCATTAAACCCGGTTATTCCTGAGGGGGCCTTGATGTTAGTGAACGATCATCTAAATCTCATGGGAACGAATCCTCTGATCGGGCCTAATGAAAGCAGTTGGGGTCCCAGATTTCCCAATTTGGCTCAACCCTATGATCCTCATCTGCTGTCTTTGGCCCGTTCCATAGGAGATGAAGCTCCATTTCAACTTTATGAGGGTGTACATGCCGCCGTGCCCGGGCCCTATTTTCTCACCAGGGCAGAGTCGCATATGGTGCGGCTGCTGGGAGCAGACACTATCGGGATGTCCATGGTGCCGGAAGTCATCGCTGCCAATCATGGGGGCATCAAGTGCCTGGGTATAGCCTGCATAACCGATGCTGTATTTTCGCCAGACGATAGGCCCAGCCAAGTCAGCCACCAACATGTGCTGGCCAGCATTAGCATACTGGAACCTCATTTCCATTGGTTGATCCAAAAGTTCATTGCTCGTTTAGCCAAAAGTTAACCTGAATTTTTTAGTACCTTCGTCCACGCTAATTACTGAACCTTGTATATTAGAAGTTGTTTTTTAGCTCTAGGTTTGAATATCGCTGCCTTGCTGCCGGCGCAAGCACCTAAGGACTCCCTACCTGTATTTATCATCGGCCAGCTTGACCTGCCAAAACCAACCCAGGCTCTGGTCATAGGTACTGTCATAAATGCTCAAAATGAGGACCCCGTCGTGTCAGCGACCGTTAGAGTTTCGCCCGGACAAGCCGTGTCTATCACGGATGAAAACGGTATTTTTGAACTTACTGTTAACCCAGGGACCTATCGCCTGGTATTAAATGCACTCGGCTATGGAGAGATTGCCATACAGCTGATCGTAAACCAGAGCGGTTCAGTCCTTATTCCGGTTCAGGCGCAAGCCATAGACCTGGATCAAGTGATCGTAAAAGGCATAGGGGCCGATCAAAATGTGCGGGAGGTAATGGCCGGACTGGAAAGACTATCGTCGACCAGATTAGACCGGCAAGCCAAATTTCTGGGTGAAATGGATGTGTTGCGCAGCCTACAGAGTGTAGCGGGTGTAAGTAGTGTCGGTGAAGGTGCTTCGGGTATCAACGTACGTGGAGGTAATGCGGATGAAAATTTAATCCTTCAGGATAATCATCTGATTTTTAATCCGGTACACGCTTTAGGTATCTTCTCGTTATTCCATCCTGATCTGGTGCAGGAGGTGTTATTATATAAAGGTCATGTGCCGGCCAAATACGGGGGACGACTCTCCTCGGTATTGGAGATAAATCTAAAAGAGGGCGATTTACAAAAAACGCATGGCCAATTGGGCTTGGGGCTTGCATCTTCACGGCTGTCTTTGCAAGGTCCAATCATTAAAAACCATGCATCTTATTTTTTAGGCCTGCGGGGAAGTTACATGGATTGGTTACTCAAGCAGAGTAAAAGCATAAATATTAACCAAAGTTCAGCTTCGTTTTATGACATGACCGCGAAAGCAGATGCCAGGCTAACCAAAAGTACCAAAATAGGCTTTTCGCTTTTTAACAGTAGCGACGATTTTCAATTTTCAGATGAAGTAAAATTCGATTACCAAACCAAGAGTGGGGTCATTTATCTGAAACAATTAATTGGTAATAAAATTAACATTAATGCCAACCTGAATGTTGGGCAATACAATAGTTCTCTCTTTGATCTGAAGGGAAATGACCAATCTAAATTTAATTCATCCATCCGTTACTGGCGTGGAAACTTTAATGGCCAGTGGCAAATAAATAAAGCTCAGATCCTGGAGGTAGGCCGGGAAATCAATTATTATCAGGTTTTACCCGGTGAATTGGAAATAATCTCAGCTTCTTCGGTACTAGCTTCGCAAAAACTGGAGCTGGAGGAGGGCCGTGAAAGCGCTTGGTTTATTGACTATAAAGTACAACCTGCACCGAATATAGAAGTTAATGCCGGGCTGCGCTATATCTCCTATCAAAATCTGGGCCCGGAGTTAATATACACCTACGCTCAAGGTGAGCCCAAAACGGTAAATTCCATTATTGACTCCATCGTATTTATGGGCCAAGGAAAAATTAATGGTTACCAGGGGTGGGAACCGCGTGTTTCGGCCAGGATAAGTCTAACTGAGCAGAGTTCTATTAAAGTGGGTTACAATCGAGCCTACCAGTTTTTAAGTCAGATTTCCAATACGGCTTCGGCCAATCCCATTGATATTTGGCAACTATCCAATCAACACATTCAACCCCAGCAAGCTGATAATTTCAGCATCGGTTATTACCATAATTTTAGTGCTAAACAAACTGAAACCTACCTTAATCTTTTTTACCGCCAGGTCGATCGTTTGGTGGATTATAAAGATTTTGCCGAACTGCTGCTCAATGACCACATAGAAACAGAATTGGTGTTTGGCGTCGGTAAAGCTTATGGCGTGGAATTTTATATTAACAAACGTTTTGGCAAACACCAGTTTGAACTCAATGAAACTTTTTCCCGCTCCTGGCGTAAAGTTATCGGCACTCCTGAACAAGCTGCGGTCAATGACGGTCGATGGTATCCCTCCAATTATGATAAACCTAATGTCTTGAACTTAAACTATTTGTTTCAAATTAATCCCCAAAATAGCCTCAGCCTTAATTTCACCCATAGCACCGGACGCCCCACCACTGCACCGATCAGTTCCTATGCCCATGAGAACCTGGTCAACCTTCCGGTTTATTCTCAACGCAATGCATTTCGTATACCGGATTATCACCGACTGGACTTTGCCTACACCGTTGGACCGTGGGGCAAAAAAAATACCAAACATAGTCTTACCGTTTCGGTCTACAATGTTTACGCCCGAAAAAATGCCTTTTCGGTTTTTTTCAGACAAAATGCTTTTCAAAAAGTTCGGGCTTACCAGATAGCAGTATTAGGTACCACTTTCCCCGGCATCGCCTATAACATAAGCTTTTAGACATGAGGATGCTCCGTTTTATACTACTGAATATCGTATTCTGGACGTTGATCTTGAGTCAGGGATGTGTGGATGAGGTGAATTTAAAAATAGATCAGGACCTCCAGAAAATAACCATAGTGGGCCTGATCAGCGATAGTTTACGCGAGCACAAGATCGAAATTTTCCGCAGCGCGGTGCTGGGGTTAGGCCAGGATAATATTTATGAGCCGATCAGTCAGGCCAAAGTCACCGTACATGACGATGCGGGTACGGTAATCCCGTTTGTAGAGTCAGCGACGCCCGGCACATACAGCACCATGGTGCAAGGTGTGGCGGGAAGGCAGTATTGGCTGGAAGCAGAATTACCCGACCAGACCTTTATAAAAAGCGAGCCCGCACTGTTGCTCCCTTCCCCACCGATAGATTCACTGACCTATGAAGTGGGTAAATTCACCTTCATCAATAACTTAAGTCAATTGGTAGAGGTGGAACAAGTGTTCGTAAAAGCAAATACGCAAGTCGAGCCGGCAACAAAACAAAAATTCAGATGGCGCGTAGAAGGAGAATATGAATTTCATGAGTATGAAGGTCCTGGCAGCAAATTCTGCTGGATAAAAAATAACGTTGATTTTAATCAACTTTACATTTTTGATGCCGAACGGCTGGGAGGGCGTGCCCTGAGTGAACAACCCGTAGCAAGTACGGATATCAATGAAAGATTTGCCTTTAAATATTGTTTTCACGTATCTCAATACGCCCTGACGGAACGAGAATTTAACTATTGGAATCAGATAAAGAGCATCATCAACATCAACGGCAGTTTATTCGACCCTCCTCCCGGCAATGTCAAAGGCAATTTATTCAGCGTCAATCAGCCTGAAGAACAGATTTTCGGTTATTTTTCGGTATGCGGTTCCAGCTTTAAGCGGCTCTTTGTAAAACCTCAGGACCTTGGATTCTCTTCTCTGCCGGGGTTTTGTCGGCGCCGATTCGGGACACCTGGGTCGCAAGAGTGCAGTGATTGCAGGATCATCCGACATGGAACAGCAGAAAGACCGGAGTACTGGGGCTTTTAAGGATTAGGGTATATTAAATAAAATTTAATTTGTAGTTCTTATTGTTTTTATGCAAATTGTAGGTATATTTGCACCTCTTAATTTAAACAGGCCATGGATCTAATTAAATATGTCCACGAACAATTGACACCGGCAAAAAGCTATCCGGCCATAAAGCCGGGTGACAATATCGTCGTTAATTATAAGATTATTGAAGGAGAAAAAGAAAGAATCCAGTCTTTCCGGGGTGACGTTATTCAAATCCGTGGTGAAGGTCCAACCAAATCTTTCACTGTAAGAAAAGTTTCTAACGGTGTAGGCGTAGAAAGAATTTTTCCTTTCAGCTCACCGAACATAGTGGACATTGAGTTGCTTAAATTAGGGAAAGTGCGCCGCGCCAAATTATATTACCTGCGTGAATTATCCGGAAAAAAATCGCGGATCAAAGAAAAGAAATTAGGAAAGCAGTAATTTATACTATTTCAAATATTGAACTAAAGAGGAAAGAATCATTTTTTTCCTCTTTTTTTTTGCCTTATTAATGTTTTAACCACTTTGCACTCCACACTTCATGTTGATAGGTGATGCGAACCATATATAACCCATTGGCCAAGTCATTGACCGGTATGGCGAGACGTGGTTGGAGCAGGTCATCCCAGGTGAGTTCTTTCACCACCCGACCATTTAGGTCAAGGAGGTGAACTGCCTTCATTCCGGGTACCCACAAGGATTGATCAATAACCTCAAGTTGCAAAATATGGCTGGTGGGATTAGGGAATAAACGCAAGGTACGGATAACGTCTTCCTGTTCGTGGATACCCACAATGCACTTGCTTCCGGTGGTCACCTTATTGATAATGATAAAATTGCTGGCAATGGAAAAACAGTCGTTGGACAATGGTGATTGGCTGAGCAGGTTACCGACTCTACCGGTAAAACGCCCGGTATAGGTGATGCCGTAAATCCGACATTTTCCGGCCGGTAAAGAATCAAACTTAAACTGCCCGTTGTGACTGATCTGGATGATTTCCGTTCTTTCGTTGGTCAAAAAAAAGGCTGACGGGATACCGGTAACATCCGTGGTAGAAATAAGGATCGAATCGATGGCCGCATCATTGACGCAAAATTCCACCGAATCACCCAGTGAACTGGTCAAGCGTACGACCGGCGGCTCAGCTTTGATGACTTCAATGTAGGTATTGGTCAGATCGTAACACTGGTCAGAAAAAGCGATGTTCTGAACATTATTGCCGACCCTGGCTGTAAAATTACCCTCATAGGCTACGCCATATATCCTACATTTCCCTGGTTCGGCCGAACCAAAATCGATGCTATCCACTTGGCTTATGCGCCGGATGAAGTTAAGTGTATCTGTGACGATATAGGCATATTTGAGGAATACACCATTAACCGGGGCCACTTTTACAAAATCAAGATTGTCATTAACTGGGCAGGTAAAAGCACGCTCAAAAGAACCATTAGAAACTAAACGGCCGGCAAATGGATTATCTCTAATGATGGGGATAAACTGATCAGAAATATCATAACAATCATTAGAAAATCGCCCCGTAAGCAAGTTTTGCCCTTTAGCCAGTGTTATATCGCCGGTGTAAGAGGCCGTCCAAACCCGAAAGGTCCCGGCTGGCAGGGTGCGAAAATCTAAGGAGTCTACGGTAGTGAGGATATTTTGAATAATGTTCGTAGAGTTGGTTATGATGTAAGCGTTTTTAAGGTTTGCTGACCCGGTACGGGTAAATTTTAAGATAGTTGGTTGATTGGATGACAAACAAAAAAACTGTCCTGAATTGCCATTGGCTAACACCGGCCGGCCGGCAAAAGGTATGTCTTTGACCACCTGAATAAAATTATCAGAAATGTTATAACAGGCGTTGGAATAAGATGAAAAAAGAATATTGTCTCCTTCTTCCAAGAGGCGTGTTCCCGTGTAAGCCATGCCCCAAATCCGCAAATTACCCCGTGGTGCTTCATCAAAAGCAATCTGGTCACCTTCTATAATACGCACTATTTCGTTGACCTGATTGGTGAGCACGTAGTTAAATCTCATGGGCGCCCCGGAGTTAGTTTTTAACGTGTATATAAACGGCGTGGTGTTATTTTCACACAAAAACAAGGTAGTGTCACCGTTATTCAGGCTGATAAAACCTCCATCCGGCACCTGTCTGATGACTAATAATCGATTGGTAGACACATCATAACAACTGGCTGCTATTTTATTAACAAACAGGGTATCTCCGATCTTCCCTACAAAATCACCTAAAAATGAGACGCCATATACATATGCTGTACCCCTACCCATATTTTCAAAGTCGATGACATTGATATCGAACAGGCGTAAAATGACGTTTTTATCGTTGGTTACCACATACTTCAGTGGGTTGGCTGAGGCATCCACGGAATCTAATATATAACGGTCAGGCAAGTTATCCCCCGGGCAAACAAACAAAGTATCCCCAAATCCAAGCGCGCGTATTCGTCCTCCGTCAGGCAGCATTTTATTGACCTTAACAAAACTCTGCGATAACGAATAACATGCGGTGGTGAGTGAATCCCGGAACACGTTATCCCCTATCTGGGCTACAAAATCTCCACTATAACTAAGGTTGTAAATGAAACAGGTCCCTAAGGAAAATGACTCCAGATTAATACTATCCTTCAATGAGGTACCTAACAAAGTGCTATCTCTTCCAACAATCAGGTAGATAGCATTAAACGATTCGCTACTATTCACACGGCGCATCACCAACCAGTCCGCTAAACCATCGGTTGGGCATACTGATACCTCCGTTTGCAACGAGGTGGTACGCACCAGTCCACCAGAAGGCTGAGCTAAATGAATAAAAACAGCATTGGATAATTCGGAACAACCCAGGGCAGGTATGGTAGATGTCGGAGAACCAGCAGCCCAAAATAAAGTACCGCTATATGATAAACCATTAATTGAATAAAACCCACTGGGCAACCCATTAACATCAAAGACCCCCTCTGCATTGACATCCAGGACCATAGAATCATTAGAAAGCACATAGGTGTAATGCAGATTAGAAAAATCATCTCCTACCACTCTGATGGTATCCGGCAAACTGGTATTATCACAAAAGGTGGTGTCTGTCTTGCCGGATAATAGTGTTATCCGACCACCATCTGCTTTATCTTTAAGCACTGTAATCACATTATCAGATAAAAATATGCATCCGGCATTTCTGGGTCGCACCCGGGTTACATCCTGGTTCGGTACAAAAACCAAAGTATCCTGATGCGCAGCGCCCCAAATGCGACAGGTACCAACCGGATAGGTCTCAAAGTTGATAATGCGGGAGGTACTGATAAAAAGCACACGATCCAAAAAATCGGTCACGATATAAGAATAATTAACTCTGGAAGTATCTGTAGATATAAGCCTTACAAAGTCCGGCTTTCCATCTCCCGGGCACACTCGCACTAAACGCAAGGAGTCTTCGGTCATGATTTCAGACGGCCTGCATACCTGACCTTGCAGGGGCATAGACCACCCCAGGCTGATGACCAGGGCAGTTAACAGTAGAACTGGCTTGCGGAGGGGAAATGCCATAAATCGATTTTGTCTTATTTACTACTCGCAGAAATTTTATTATTCACAAAAATCATGCAAAAAATATTTAATATTTATCTGCGTGACTATTAAACATTAGCCAAAGACACACCGAAGTGCTGTGGCTAAGGATATAGATCTCTGAACTGGATTAGTTCTCTTAAAAATACGAACAAAAAGGCGTACCACATTGTTTGGAATCATATTTTTTGCTAGTTCATGCGTTGGTTAGTCGTATTGTCCATCTTTTTAATCATTGAGTATTATTCCTGGCAAGGGTTTAAATACTCTTCATTTTTTAGCCAACCACCAGCCAAATCGATCGCCAGCTTCTTTTATGTGGGATTATTACTCTTGACTTACGGTTACTGGATGTCTTTTGCTTCAGGATGGGTGAGCACTTGGCCGAAAATTTGGGACACTTTAATCCGGGCATTGGTATTAATAACCCTTTTTGCCAAGTTGATTGTAGGTGGCATTATGCTCCTCGACGATTGTCGCCGTATCCTGGTGGCTATGGCGGGTTTCATGAATATACCGGGCTCCTTTCATGCCGGACGAAGCGTCTTTTTGGCTAACACCGGGATTATCTTAGGTGGACTGCCGTTCATAGCTTTACTCTATGGGGTGGTCAGAAATGGCTATCGGTACAGAATGCACCGACATGTGGTCAAAAAATCCGGATTGCCGTCTGCCTTGAATGGTCTAAAAATTGTTCAAATCTCGGACATCCATGCCGGCAGTTTTTATCGTCAGGCTCCACTACACGACGTGGTGGCATTAATCAATGAAGAAAAACCCGATCTGGTGTTCTTTACCGGTGATCTGGTCAATAATACCGCTCCTGAAATAGTTCCTTATAAATCCATTTTTGCCAACATCCAGGCGAAATACGGTGTATACTCCGTGCTGGGCAATCATGATTATGGTGATTATGTAGCTTGGAATAGCCCACAGGATAAAAAACAAAATCTTTTGGATTTATTTCGGCATCATGATGAAATGGGATGGCAACTGCTTATTAATGAGCATCGTCTGCTCCAAATAAATGGCCATGATATAGCTGTAATAGGTGTCGAAAATTTTTCGGTTCATCCACGTTTTCCCAAATACGGCAATTTAGCACAGGCTACAGCCGGTGTTCCGGATCATACCACCTTAAAAATATTACTCAGCCATGACCCGAGCCATTGGCATCATGAAGTTACCAAAAATTATTCCGATATCGACCTGACTTTATCCGGTCACACCCATGGGTTTCAATTTGGAGTAGAAATACCAGGATGGTTAAAATGGAGTCCTGCGCAGTATATGTATAAGGAGTGGGCCGGATTGTATCAACATGGAACTCAATATTTAAATGTTAATCGCGGATTAGGTTTCCTGGGGTACCCTGGTCGTTTAGGAATCTTACCTGAAATAACCAGCATAGAACTGCAGACCGTTTGATTATAGATAAACTTTATGCATATTTGTGCTTGGTAACTGGTAAAATGTATGTTGCGATACCTGCTCATTTTTTGTTCCATAATCATGTTGTTCAGCTCTTGTGGAAAGCAGGCCATCAAAAAGGAAAGTCTTACCGGGGAATGGGAAATAGTGGCCGCCTCAAGGAATGGTAAACCGACCGAAACTCTTAACGGGGCTATTCTACAACTCAGTCAAGACTCATTATACACGAACCTACTGGGTGATGAAGAACGTTCCGGATATAAGTATCACAAACAACAAATCACTTCCCTCCGCTCATCAGGTGACTCGCTAATTCTTAAAGTGATGAGCCTTGACCGCGATGTATTGCTATTGCAAACTGAAATTCAAAATTTTGTCTTTGATTTGGAATTAACCAAACGAGTGCATTAAGTCAAGACATAGTCGAAAAACAGCAATGGACACTTTATGGAGTGTCTGAATTGAAAAGGTAACTATTTGAGCGAAAGGTTGCATTCATAGTTTAAAATGTAACCAGTCAAAGTCGCCGCCTTTGATCCAAACAAAAATAAAAAACACAACCCAGGCTACCAGGCCAGCGCCCAAAATACCCCTGAAATACCAGCGGGGTACTTTTGATTTTTCGATGGCTTCAACAATGATAGAGATCAGCCAGATCGTAAGAAACAGGGTTCCCAAAATTAACGATAAAAGCGTACCTGCATAGTCACTTATAAGCCAGACCATAAGCAATAGAACTGCTTCCATTAACCAGAATTCCCATAAACTTAATCGTTTTAATTCCATGGACATGATCTTAAAAAATGAAACTAACGGCTAATTTCTAAAATTCCAAAAAAAATGTGCGCAGTTGGTGAATAATCGAATAGTATTACATTTGCAGGAATTTTTTGATAAAAAAACATTTGATGACAAAAAACCTGCTGATCGTAGAGTCACCGGCCAAAGCGAAAACCATAGAAAAATTCTTAGGTAAAGATTTTACCGTTAAATCCAGCTTTGGTCATGTTCGCGACCTGAAGAAAGGAGATAAAGGTGTACTTATCGACAAAGGTTTTCTACCGCAATATGAAGTCTCGCCGGATAAAGCGAAAGTAGTTCAGGAGCTGACTACTTGGGTCAAAAAGACCGATGACGTATGGTTAGCCACCGACGAAGACCGTGAGGGAGAGGCTATCTCATGGCATTTGTGTGAGGTATTGAACTTAGATCCGACCAAAGCAAAACGCATTGTATTTCGAGAAATCACCAAACCGGCCATCCAAAAAGCGATCAGTAATCCGCGTAAGCTCGATCTTAACCTGGTCAATGCCCAACAAGCCCGCCGCGTACTGGATCGTCTGGTAGGATTTGAGCTTTCCGAGTTATTATGGCGTAAGGTTAAAAATAAATTATCGGCAGGAAGGGTACAATCTGTAGCGGTAAAGCTGGTCGTGGAAAAAGAACGGGAGATCAACCAGCATAAAGTCGAATCCAATTATAAAGTCAAAGCCTATTTTCCAGTACCCAATCGCACTGGAAAACTGGTAGATCTGGAAGCCAATCTTCCCGACGCCTTTAAAAAAGAAGCTGAAGCTGCGAGTTTCTTGAAGCAACTGATAGGCGCAGAATATCACATCCAGGACATCCAGGTAAAGCCTTCGTATAAAAAACCAGCTCCGCCCTTCACTACCTCAACCCTCCAGCAGGAAGCCTCACGAAAATTAGGTTTTTCAGTAAACCGTACCATGTCAGCTGCACAAAAACTGTACGAAGCAGGTCACATCACCTATATGCGTACGGATAGTACGGCTCTAAGCGACGAAGCCCTAACCAAAATGGCTGCGGAAATAACCAGCTCCTTTGGACCTCAATATTTAAAAACCAGACAATATAAAAGCAAACAGGCGCTGGCCCAGGAGGCACACGAAGCCATCCGCCCCACCTATATGGAGGTTCAGCATGCCGGAGGGGACCGTGATCAGAAACGGCTTTACGAGTTGATCTGGAAAAGATCCATGGCCTCTCAAATGGCCGATGCCATTCTGGAAAAAACCCAAGTGGATATCTCCATATCGTCGCTTCGCGACCGCCATTTCGAAGCTGAAGGTGAGGTTCTGAAATTTGACGGATTTCTCAAACTATATATGGAGTCCAGTGATGATGACGAAAATGGGGAGCATAAAGGGATGTTACCACCATTGACTCCAGGCCAAAAATTGCAGCCTCGGGAAATAAAAGCCACGGAAAGATTTTCTCGTCCTCCATCACGTTATACTGAAGCGGGTCTGGTCAAACGACTCGAAGAACTGGGTATTGGAAGACCTTCCACCTATGCCCCCATCATCAGTAAGATCATGGAAAAGGAACGGGGTTATGTCATCAAAGATTCACGTCCGGGATTAGAACGCTCATACCGAGAACTTACCTTACACGGAGACAAAATCCACGAAGCTAACCTGAGTGAAATGACCGGAGCAACGATGGACCGATTATACCCATCGGATATTGGCATGGTGGTCAGCGACTTTTTGTCCCAGAATTTTGACCGTATTATGGACTATTCCTTCACCGCAGAAATCGAAAAAGAGTTTGACCAGATTGCTGCTGATGAAATTGATTGGAAAAAAATGTTGTCGGACTTTTATTTCCCCTTTCATGATTTGGTGGAAGACACTTTAAAAATAAGTGGCAAAGCTACTGGTGAACGTGTCCTGGGTAAAGACCCCAAGACTGGCAAGACTATTATCGCCAGGATGTCCCGTTTCGGTCCGGTCGTGCAATTGGGCAATAAAGAAGAAGGTGACGAAAAACCTGAGTTTGCATCCATCCGTAATAATCAAAGCATAGAGACTATCACTCTTGATGAGGCTCTGGAACTTTTTAAACTTCCAAAAATATTAGGGAGTCATGAAGGCGCGGAAGTCTCCGTAGGATTGGGCCGCTATGGTTGTTATGTAAAACATGGTGACCAATTTATTACTCTCCCACGTAACGAAGATGTCCTTAAAGTGGAATTGGACCGGGCTATAGAGCTCATTCAGCAGAAAAAGGTGGAAGACGCTCCGGTTGGCTACTTCCAGGGTAAGCCGATCACCAAAGGAAAAGGCCGGTTCGGACCCTTTGTTAAATGGGATGACCTTTACGTCAATGTACCTAAAAAATATATTTTAGACACCATCACCGAGTCTGAAGCCATCGAACTTATTGAAGCAAAACAAAAGAAAGAGGACAATCGATATATTCTTCAATGGCCGGAAGAAAAAATCAGCGTAGAAAACGGCCGTTGGGGACCATTCATCCGGTCTGGTAAAAAATTCATCACTATCCCGAAAATGGATGGTAAAAAAGTAGATGCCGAAGCAGCTAAAGCTATGACTCTAGAACAGGTGAAAGAGATCATTACTAAAGCTGGTTAAGACTTTAAATATCGGTTGATTAATTCGGCAGCGCGGGAGGATGCCCCTGGACCACCTAGCCTTTTTTTAAGCCTTCGGTAATCTTCTATGATTTCTGTTCGTCGAGGTCCACGCAAGAGGTCTTGTAAAGCTGAGCTTAAGGTGTCCACTTTAAGGTCATCCTGAATCAACTCACGGATACTTTGTTTGTCCAGGACGAGATTTACCAGGGAAATGAATTTGACTTTAATCAATCGTCGGGCAATCTGATAAGATAACCAATTTCCACGGTAACACACCACTTGCGGAACCTCCAACAATCCGGTTTCCAGCGTAGCGGTACCGGAGGTAACGCAAGCGGCATGAGCTATCGCCAAGAGTTGTCGCGTCTTTCCAAAGACGACTTGTACCTGGGAATTTGTTCCTATTAAACTATGGTAAATCCCGGGATGTATTTGATTGGTGCCGGCAACCATAAATTGGTAAGCAGGAAACAGTGTCGGCAATTGCAGCATGATAGGTAACACCTTTTCGATCTCTTGCTGCCTGCTACCCGGAAGAAGCGCAATGATTGGTTTTACTGAATTTAATTCTGGCCACGCTTCCGGTTTATATGCGCTCAGTTCATCCAGCAGAGGATGCCCTACAAAATCCACTTTAACGCCATACCTGGCAAAAAACTCCACCTCAAAGGGTAATATGCATAACATGAGATCAACGTAGCGCCGAATCAGCTTTACCCGACTGCTTTTCCAGGCCCATACTTGTGGTGAGATGTAATAAAATACTTTATAACCCTGTTGTTTAGCCCAGCCTGCCATGCGTAAATTAAAACCAGGGTAATCAACCAAAATAATGGCATGTGGATGAAAAGCGGTGATCTCGGCCTTACATTGGGCAAAGTTGCGCCATATCTCAGGCAGATGCCTGATAACCTCCACAAAGCCCATAAAAGCGAGGTCCCGGTAATGTTTTAAAACGGTTGCGCCTGCCTGGGTCAATGATTCTCCACCCCATGCTTGTGCCTCTGCCTGAGGGTCAAGACGCTTTAGTGCCGTCAGCAGGTTGCCGGCATGCAAATCACCGGAGGCCTCACCCGAAATGATAAAATATTTCACAATAAGTCTTAGATAAGCTTTATTCCATAAACCACCATCCACAGAATCACGTAAACCATGGTAGCCAATACCACCCCGCGCATGGCCTGAGTAGCATGATGTTTTCGGAACTGCTGTAAGAGATATAAATTGACGCACAGAGCAACCAAACCTAAAGTACGATCCCGGAAATTAGTGGATAATCCGGCTGATGTCAGCCAACCTTGATCATCCAACAGATCATAGACCGCGAGTAAAATGCCATACAGCATGATGGGCATTACCAAGGCCAGGACCAGCCCAAAACCCAGTTGATTTCTTTTCCAGTCAATCATTGGTTTCCAAAAAAGTTAAGGAATGTAACGCCTCGTATTTAGTTAAATCATGACCAGAAGGAACGACCGAGATATACCCATGACGCAACGCCCACAAATCGGTATCCTCATTTTCTTCGTCCGTTGTGCTAAAATTTCCCGCAAGCCAATAATACTTTTGCCCCCGCGGATCCACTGCTTCTACAAATTCTTCTTCCCACCGTCCGTTAGCCTGACGGCAGATGCGAATACCTTGTAAAGGGATTTTTAGGGGATTCGGTATATTCACATTCAATAATTTGCAGTTTGGTAGTCCTCTGGACAATACCTGCTTAATAATAAAGTCTATATAAGGCACGATGAGCTTCATATCAGCATCAAATGAAAAATCCATGAAGGAAAATCCGATACTATTCACACCCTCCAATGACGCTTCCATAGCGGCAGACATGGTTCCCGAGTAGATAATATTAATAGATGCATTCGATCCATGATTAATACCGGACACGCAGAGGTCAATTTTGCGATTTTTTAAGACCACGTGTTTGGCTAATTTTACACAATCCACCGGCGTGCCGGTGGTTTCGTATGCTTCCACACCTTCGAAGACCTTTACTTTATTGATACGCAAGGGTTGCTCCAGGGTAACCGCGTGCCCCATACCGGATTGAGGGGAATCAGGTGCTACGACCACCACTTCACCATAGTTTTTAACTATCTGCACCAACGTCCGGATACCCGGAGAGACAATTCCATCGTCATTAGTCACTAAAATTAGCGGCAGTGCCATGACCTCACTTTTTTTTTATTAATTACCTGGAATGCCAAAGATAAACATTCCTGTGGACCGGCTTACTTTCACCATCTAATTCGAAAAAAGATAAATCCCGTGAAAAAAAAATGCCGAAAATATTCCCTCTCGTTCCATCAATTTTCCGAATATAGGACAGAAGACAATAATAACGACTAACTTAGCTTTGCTTATCCGAGAATTTACATGAAGAAAAGAATAGCCGTATTACCGGGAGATGGTATCGGGCCTGAGGTCATCAATCAGGGTATCAAAGTACTGGAAAGCATAGCTGATAAATATCAACACCAATTTAAATATCATTACGGACTGTTAGGGGCTGCAGCCATCCGCCAAACCGGTCTGCCTCTACCCCCGGAAACACTGCAAACCTGCTTGGACAGTGATGCCGTTTTTCTGGGAGCTATCGGCGACCTTGACTCAGATATAAGTGCTAGCGCTAAAGTTCGCCCCATACAGGGGTTATTGGATCTGCGCCGTCAGTTGGGGTTATTTTGCAGTATCCGTCCGGTGCAAATTTATCCGGCGCTAAAGGACCACTCACCATTAAAATATCAGGTGGTCAAAGGAGTAGATTTGGTGATCTACCGAGAATTGACCGGTGGCATTTATTTTGGTGAGAAGGGTAGATTGCAACAGGGCCGGTTAGCCTATGATCAATGCTTCTACACTGTAGATGAAATAAAACGCATTGGCTTAAGTGCTTTTCAAGCCAGTATGAAACGACGTAAAAAGCTCACTCTGGTCGATAAAGCCAATATATTAGAAACCAGCCGCCTTTGGCGAGAAGTGGTGCAACTACTCGCGCTGGACTTTCCGGGGGTAACCGTGGATTATATGCTGGTGGATAATGCAGCGATGCAGCTCATCCTAAAACCGTCCCACTTCGATGTCATTCTTACCGATAATATGTTTGGTGACATTCTTTCGGATGAAGCCAGTGTTTTAACAGGCAGCATCGGATTATCACCTTCGGCGTCGTTGGGAATACATTCGGCTGTTTTTGAGCCTATTCATGGTTCTTTCCCACAAGGCGCAGGCAAAGATATTGCTAATCCCATCGCCAGTATTCTTTCAGCGGCCATGATGATGGATTATTGGCATATGACTGAGGAGGCAGAAAACATTCGTAAAGCAGTGAATCTGGTTATCGACAAGGGCTTTGGTACCGAAGACCTACATCCTCAGTACAAATTATCTTGTTCTAACATGGGTGACCTGATTTCGTCAATTATTGAAGTAGGATTACTGAACGACCACTCCATTGAGCGGATGATGGAAAGATATTCCACCATCATCTAATAGTGCAAATGATTAAATCGGCCTCAGTGTCCAAATCCGGGCGGCCAATAGCTTAGCTTGTTCGACCAAAGGTTGATCCAACTCGGTGGCATTTATTCTTTCTACAGTTTCCCGGAATGTGGATGGTAATTTTTGATAACCGTGATATGCGCCCAGCACCGCACCGGCTACCGCACCGGCAGTATCGTTATCCCGGCCAAAATTAGTAATGAACTGCATGCAGCGCAGAAAATCAAATTCCGTGAAAAGCATACCGGTCAGAGTGATCATCCAAATCTCTCCGGCATGAAATGGAATCTGCTGCAAGCGGTTATCCATCAACTCATAAGCTTTCTTTTGGCGGGCGTAATCCAGGGCAGTACCTGTCCATCCGGAAGGCGGATCAGACCTTTCAGCTGGTGAAGGATTGTATTGCCGGGCCTGATCAGTGATGGCTAAAGCTTCACGGTAGATGCCAGCAGCCATCCGCCCCAGAAGCCGGGCACTCCCAAAATGTAACGGATCATAGCGGTATATTTCAGCAAGTGCTGAATCAGGCTGTACCTGTGGGCGACATAAGGCTGATGCCAGTGCTGCCGAAAGAGCGGTAATGTCTCTGGCGTAGCCAATGTCGTATATCGCCAACCGATATGCATTGTCGTAAGCCAACTTGGGTTCGCCCGCAAAAAAAACACCCAGCCCGGCGCCGTACAGCAATCCTCCACAGGCGAGATCACCCCCGTAAAATTTGTTCACCGCCTGGCTATAACTTTCTACATCTGCGGATAAATATCCCTCCGATACCGCGGCCCATTCCTCAAGCCATTGAACTTTCATTTCCTGTGCGAGGTAAGCTGCATGTGGAAACGTGTCCAGACTCTGTAATTTAGCCTCGTGGCTCCGGTACTCGTCCTGAATGTGCCTGGCGAAACCTTTTGCATCAAGCTGAGATTCATGCCCCGGAAGTTTAAGTAAATAACGAGTCAACAGCATTTTCCAACGCGTATCATCCGTCGTGCCACCGGGCGGCAAATTTGGCTTCCAGGGTCCTTCCGCTGATGCTTCGCGTAATACGGGGTCCAAAAAATCCACATAACCAAATTGACGCAAAATATCCTGACGGTGCCACATTTCAGTAGGGGCTCCTAACGCATCACCTATGGCGGAGCCTACCAGGTAACCAAGAGTTTTATCCCTAACCTGATCTGCATTCAGGGTACTATCTATTAACCATTGGGAAGTGGGAACCTTAGAGGTTGCATCCCTTTTACAGCCCAAGGCGAATAAAATAAAGAGCAAAAAAGCTGATAATATGAATCTCATAAGACTAAGCTTGGTGCCACAATTTAATCAATTCAGCTCCATGCCGCAGTAAGGCATTTTTGCGCTCAAGCGAAAGCTTAACCGGAAGCTGGGCTATACCAATTAAACGACGTAATATCTCTATGCCGGTAAAGGCCAGCCTCAGTGGTTGATCAAATCCTGCCGGCTCCTCGTAGGTATTCAGCACCTGATCTATCAACTCGACGTCCACCTGGGCCAGATAAAGGTGTGCCACCATGATGCCGAGGTCAAACTCCGGCCGCCCGAAAAAACTGAATTCCGGATCAATGACGGCTATGCCACGCAACGTCTTTAACCAACAGCTGGGGATAAAATCTCCATGGATTAAGGCCGGGCCAGGCGATAAATACACTTGGCCCAAATGATGAATACCGGCCAGGAGTTCCTCGTCCTGCTTAAAAGGTTGGACCAAGAACGACAGGCCCGGCTGAATGACCTCTAAATCGAGACCGTTATCCAACCGGAAGGGAAATTCATAAAAATATTCATGATTAAGGCGACGCAAAGCCATATTATCCGGATACCCTTGTCGTTGCTCTGCACTGAATGTTAAGTGATGCAACCGGCTTAACAGGGTAACCAACTCATAAAGAACAGATGGCAACAATTCGTCAGGCTGCTGATAAATAAAAGAAAAGTCACCATTGGAGCCCAAGTCTTCAAGTACCAAAAGGTGAAGGGATGGCCATCGATCAATTAAGCGCGGAAACCGTGTGGATAATAGCCGATCGTGCCGGATAATATCATAAAAGGCCGCCTCAGTATTAATGCGTTCCACCGGAGCAGGGATTTGCTGGAATCTTTCTACCCAAGGACGGGATTGTTTGATGATGATCGAGTTTTGATCTGTTATCACGCGGACCAGAAAATTCATGTTACCCTCGCCTGGTCTTTCCAGACGGACGAGTTGGGCAGAAGGTGGGATCCATCCGTGCTCTCGGGCTAAAGACAAGATGTTTTCAGGATGTTCTAAATCTAACCACGGGTATTGATCAGTTTTATTACTGGCAATGGTCATAAATACACGTTTTCGTCCTCGTATTCAAACTTCTAAACGAGTCAAATTATATGCGCTTAAAGGTAAAATTAAAATGATAAGAGCCACAGTTTTTTCAGCTGTGGCTCTGATTTAACCAAACTCCATAATTACTAATCAGGTCGTATGATCTCGTGACAGAAAATAGCTTGCTAAAATTTAAAAAAGGCCATCCACCGACCAATACCGTTCGCCGGTATCGTAATTAAAGGTCAAAACTTTGGCTCCTATTGGTAAAGAAGATAAGGTTTTAGCTACCGCCGCCAGAGCGGCCCCGGTAGAAATACCGGCCAGAATGCCTTCCTGCGAGGCTAATTTTTGTGTATATTCAAAGGCCTCTTCTTTACTTACGGTGACTATACCGTCAAGTATGTCCCGGTGCAGGTTTTCCGGGATAAACCCTGCGCCGATGCCCTGGATTGGATGAGGCGAAGGACTACCCCCGCTGATGACCGGAGAAGCTGCCGGCTCGACAGCATAAACTTTCAAGTGAGGGAATAATGGTTTTAATACCTCACCGCAAGCCGTAATGTGGCCCCCTGTGCCCACACCTGTAATAATCGCATCCAAGCCACTGGGAAAATCTTCAAGAATTTCCTGAGCAGTAGTCCGCTTATGAATTTCGATATTGGCAGGGTTATTAAACTGTTGAGGCATCCAGGCAAGGGGAATAGAATTTACCAGCTCAGTGGCTTTTTCGATCGCTCCTTTCATCCCTTTCTCGCGGGGTGTTAACTCAATTGCAGCCCCATAAGCAGTCATAATCTTGCGCCGTTCGATGGACATAGATTCAGGCATGACCAGAATAAGTTGGTAACCTTTTACAGCACAAACCATGGCTAAACCAATTCCGGTATTACCCGAGGTGGGTTCGATCACTACGCTCCCCGGTTTCAGCAAACCTCTACGCTCCGCATCTTCAATCATAGCAATAGCAATACGATCTTTGATACTTGCCCCCGGGTTCTGCTTTTCCAACTTAATAAATACGTCATATTCCTTTGGAAACAAACGGTTTATACGCACATGTGGCGTCCGGCCGATCACCCCTAAAATGCTGTCAAACTTCATATTCATGATCTATAGTTGTAAAATAATAAGGTTCAAAGTTATAATTTATATATATTCTATCAAATTAGTCGATATTTTTTTAAGATAATTTTAACGAGCTTCCTTAGTGGTCATGTAAAACACGCTATTTTGTCATAACACTGAGCATGTTGTGCGAAATGGAGTCTTCGAATAATTGTGGCTTAAATGCAATTGGTACAATTTTAGTTCGTTAGATAGACATCTTCAGACATTATGTTCAAACCATTCATCTGGTTAGTTTTTTTTTGGGTGACTGGAAGGTCAATATGCGCACAGTCACAGCCTAACCATAGTGGTTTGCCAAACATTTACAGCGTCGAACAACTGTTAGCAGATTGGGATTTTTACCGGAATAAGCTGGAGTCCACACACCCAAACCTGAATTTATATACTGCAAAAACGGACTTGAATTATATCCTGGACAGCTTGCGAAACTCTATCACCACACCGATGACCGAGCTGGATTTTTATAAACACATTACCACCATCAGTCCGTATATAGGTGACGGTCATAGTCTCATTTTACCCAGCCTGAATGGGACCAACTACCACAACTCATTCAGCAAATTTTGGCCTTTGCAGATAGCCTATCAAAATGGAGTTTGGGAAGTCATTGGGAACTATATGGAGGATGGTCAGGTGCCTGTGGGCGCCAATATCCAAAGTATAAATGGCCTGCCGATGACCACTATTTGGAATATTCTAATCTCCCGGCAGGTGAGGGATGGCCACAACACGGCCTATGCCGAGTGGGTCCTACAAAATTTTTTTCGCGAGTATTATAGTTATTTGTTTGGCCATCCTAATGAGTTTGAGGTTACCTATTCATTTTCCGGCAAGACGGCTAAGACCACTGTTCAGGCCTGGTCCAAAGACAGCCTTTGGGCTTCCCAACAGCGCAAAAACCTCCTTAACAAAGAAAATAATTCAGCGATTAGCTGGTCTATGCATCCCGAGCAGTCCTTGGCACTATTATCCATCAAGACTTTTCACCGTCAAGTCTTACGTCATGATTACCACCAAAAATTCAAACGGGAAATCAAGCATGGCTTTAAGACACTGAGAGACGCAGGGATTCAGCACCTTGTCCTGGATTTACGCGATAATCAAGGCGGAGACCTTCTTTATGGGGTATACCTCCTGGCGCATTTGTTGGATAAACCATTCAAAATAGTACAAACTTATCAAAGGATAACCCATGGTGAATTAGTCTCGACCCATGGCCCATGTTCGGGGTGGCATAAACCCAGAAAACAAAGTTATACCGGTAAGCTGGATGTATGGCTGAACGGTGGTAGCTTTTCTAACTCTGTAATTGTCGCTTCCTGCTTGAATCAACATAACCGCGTAAATTTTTATGGTAGTGAATCCGGGGGAAATCCCCATGTTTTAGCCGGACATACCAAATCCCTTACGTTGCCACATACCAAAATACGGGTAGACCTCCCCACCAAACGTTTTGTGTTGACCTCACTGAAAGATAACTCCGGTCGCGGCATACGGCCAAACCACAGCATAAAGGCTCTAAACCCTTCAGAGGTAGTAAAATTTCGCCCTGCTCATTAATTCTGAAGCTGTTTTCCCCTTTTAAAGATTTTTAATAATAATTCTGTCCCATCATGCAACATTTTGGTTGCGTATTGTATATTTGTAACCGATCAGTTGCAAAAAAATAATTATGCGCAGAGATGTATTTCAGGCCATTGCTGACCCTACACGAAGAGTCCTTTTAGTGATGATGACTACCCAGGCCATGAGCCTTTCCGTTTTGTCGAAACATTTTTCAATCAGCCGTCAGGCCATCTCCAAACACATAAAGATATTACAGGAGTGTGAACTGGTCATCGCGCAAACCCAAGGCAGGGAAGTCTACTATAGACTAAATGTCCTCCCCATGAAGTCCATATCGGACTGGTTAGAGCCATTCCGTGCGCACTGGGAGGGGCAATTTAAGGCGTTAGATCAGCTCCTTACCGAGATTTAAAAAAAATTATTCACCTTAATATTTGCAGATCATGAGCAATCACAGTACTCAACTCATGGCCGAACCTGGCCAGCTGGACTTTTTTATTACCCGTGTTTTTGCAGCTGAACATCAAAAAGTATTTGCGGCGTTTAGTCAGCCGGACCTCTTGCAACGGTGGTTTATGCCCAAACAGGCTTCGCTAAATATCCATTACATGACCTGCCAGACTGGTGGTGCATTTCACATGAGCCATCAAGGGCCTCAGGGCGCACAATTTGGTTTCAGGGGGGTCTACCATGAAGTCCTTCCACACCATAAAATTATTAAGACTTCGGAGTTTGAGGGATTACCCCAAAAGTTAGAGCCGGTATTGGAAATAACCACTTTTGAGTCCATTAGTGCTAAGAAAACTAAAGTGACCATTCATACTTTATGTCCCTCAGCAGCTTACCGGGATGCCATGATCCAGGCAAATATGGAACCCATATTACAAATGACGCACAGTCAACTGGATGAACTTCTCGCCGGAGGTTAATTCTAGTGATATTAAATAACCCCGGCAGTAAATACCGGGGTATATGTGGCTAAACAAACAGATTAAGTCAAAAGATA
>JAYRWN010000455.1:0-8752 GCA_041917975.1 Saprospiraceae bacterium
CTATATACGCACTGAAATGCGGCGGTGGCAGGTTCCCGGATTAGCCGTGGCGGTAGTCAAAGATGGCCAGGTGTTGTTGAGTGAAGGATTTGGTGTCAGAAATAATACACAAGGAACCCCGGTGGATGATCTGACCATATTTGCCAATTGTTCCACCACCAAAGCAATGACCGCAATAGCGATGGCGATGCTGGTAGATGAAGGCAAAGTTCACTGGCAAGACCGCGTCAGCGAACACCTGCCGGACTTTTTGTTGAGTGATCCATATGTGACTAGGGAGATGCGGGTGCAAGATCTTTTTACCCACAATATTGGTCTTGGAAATGCTGATTTTTTATGGGCCGGCTCAGATTTGAAACCTTCGGAAATATTGTATCAAATGCGCTATGCCCCATTAGCCTACAGTTTACGAGGCGGATATACCTATCAAAACATCATGTACCTGGCAGCCGGAGAAATCATTGCTCGCCGCAGCGGTCTAAGTTGGGAGGATTTTTTAACTCAGCGCATTTTTCACCCTCTGAGTATGCGCAACACCTATCCCACACTCCAACAATCCCTGGGCAATGTAAATCGATCGACACCTCATCACCGGATAGCAGGGAACATCACACCCATCCAGGACAGTAGCGCCGATCAGATTGGTCCGGCTGGTTCGGTGTGGTCCTGCAGCAAAGATATGACCCTCTGGATGCGTTGTTTATTGGACAGCACCAAATATGGCGCAGACCGCTTAATCTCTTCGGCCTCTTATGCCAAGATATTCGAGCCCCTGGCCCTTATACCCAGAGCCCAGTTTTATCCGACCGCACAGGTTACTCAGCCACGCTGGACCACCTATGGTTTAGGCTGGTTTCAGCATGATTATAATGGCCAGATGGTACAGTTTCACACCGGAAGCCTGGCGGGAACAGTGGCCATTTTAGGACTTTTGCCGGAAGAGCAATTGGGGGTTTATGTGTTTGGAAATTTGGACCATGCGGAGATCCGGCACGCCATTATGTACAAAACTTTTGATTTGTTTATGGGTCGATCCAAGGGTCGCAACTGGAGTGAAGAATTTCACCAGCTCCATCAAAATTTAGAGCAACAGACGAAAAATCAGCGTGAAAAAATCCTGAGTGCTCGTCGCACGGATACCAAACCCGCTTTCCCCCTGGTAGCCTATACTGGGAAATTTAAACACAAATTTTATGGGGAGATAGAGGTGAGTACGGATCAAAACGGGTTAATGGCCAGATTTTCATCGACCCTGGTAATGCCCTTGGACCATTGGCAATTTGATCAGTTTACCGGTCAATTTACGCTTTACCCCTGGGAACCGGCAGAAATTATCAGCTTTGTTCCTAATCAGGCAGGAATAGTGTATCAATTACAATACAACGGAATAGTCTTTGAAAGAGGTTAATTTTGATGAGCACTAAATGCCAATATGATGAGGTACGTCGAAATAAACCCAATTCAGAGTCCGGCAATGTATGGAGGTATTAAAAAATGGGGGTCGATGAAATATGGCGTGTGCATGGACGTTCTTAACCCTGAAAATTATGCCAGGTATTTTACCGGTTTTTGTTTTAAATGAAGAATCTCGTGGAGAAAACAAGTACAGATGAACAGTTGTGGATAGCCATGCGGGGTGGTGATACACGAGCGTTCGAACAAATGTATCGTTTATACAGTGAAGCCTTGTATCGTTATGCCTCCCGTTTCAGTTCAGACGAAGGCGCCATTCAGGACTGCTTGCATGACTTGTTTTGTGATATCTGGACACGTAGAGAAACCCTCGGTCACACCGATTCTATCTTGCGTTACCTGATGGTAGCTTTACGACGGCGTATCATTAAGCTCCATGAAAATAAAGCGGTGGTATGGACCGATGAATTTCCCTTATTGGCCGAATCTGATGGCGATTCAAATGAAGATGGCCCTATTTCGCCCGTCCAATTGGAACAAGCGCTCAATGAACTGTCCGCCAGAGAACGCGAAGCATTGTATTTAAAATATTATGCTGGTATGAATTATGAAGAAATGTCTGAAACCATGCAGATGCAGTATCAATCTTTGCGAAATTTGGTGCATCGCGCTTTGATAAAAATGCGCGGATTACTCGGAACTGTTTTGGCAGTCTGGGCAGGATGGAAAGAATTATTTTTTTTAGTGAGTACAAAATAGAGAAAACACCTTTTTTTGATAGAAGGAAGATATTAAGCCTATGAATAATGGTTATACATCTTATAAAGCTCATGAATTAGCTGCGGACATCAGTTTTATCCACTTTGCCAGGATGACTGATGCTGTTGCCGTTAAACAATGGACGCATTGGTTGGAACAACATCCAGAGAAAAGGGAAGAAGTAGAGTTAGCCATTAAAATTGTGCGTTCGTTACGGTTTAAAGAGAAAGAATTCACGGATAAAGATCAACTCTGGAAGAGGATAGATACAACCATCCATAAATCACGTCATGAGCAATCTAAAAGTATCCTTCAGCTTCGAGTTGTCTGGCGCTGGGCGGCTGCGGCAGCCGTGTTAATTATAGCCGGTGTTTATTATTTTTTAAGCTCTCAACCGACCACGATAGTGACCCTGCCCGGGCAATCCTTAGTTTATACACTTCCGGATCGTTCGGTCATCAGGATGAACGCCGGATCAACCATTCAATTTCAAAAAAATACCTTTAAAAAGGACAGAACAATTAATTTAAGTGGTGAAGCCTTTTTTGAAGTGGAAAAAGGCCCTGATTTTAGGGTTATTTCAGCGTTAGGAGAAGTGAAAGTCCTCGGTACCAGTTTTAATGTGTATGCCCGGAAGCAAAAGATGGAGGTGAATTGTTACACAGGTAAAGTAATGGTAAGGAGTACACAAGGACAATCTACAATTCTTTCATCAGGTCAACAGGCTATTATCAGGCACCAGGTCTTGCAGGGAGCCGAGTTTGATCCAGCTGCCGCCGATTGGAGGGGAGGGGTCTTTTATTATCAATCAGAAGACGTCGGTCAGGTTTTTGATGAGATCAGCCGTCAGTTTGAGGTGTCTATTTCTTGTCCTCAGGAGGTATCCCGGCGCAGTTTCACCGGTTTTTTTAACAAGTCGGATTTAGACAGTGCACTGTATACAGTTTGTTGGCCATTAAATTTGGATTATTCCATTCAAGACAAACATGTTGAAATCATACCCCGCTAAATTCAGTTATAGAAATTAAGGTTTTGCTGTTATACGTGATGTCACATAGCGTCCGGACGGTGTTGCTGGTTGGCTTTTTACTGATGCCTGGGTGGGCTTTATTTCTGCATGCTCAATCGACGCCTGCTGAAAATGTGACCTTATGCTTGGTTTTAGATCAATTGAAACAAAAAACTACGATTCGATTTGGTTATGACCGGGAATTGTTTTCCCGGATTATTGTACCTCCACACCTTTTATCTTTATCTACAGACGAACTTTTAGCTATTGTGGCTGAAGAATACCAAATTGCGGTGAATGTATTGAGTGCGCAGCATATCCTGTTGCGTAGAAAAGATGACCCAACCCAAATACCTGTAGAGACCGTATACCGCATCATGGGTCAAGTCTCGGATGGGCAAACCGGGGAGCCCCTAGTGGGTGCTTCGGTATATACGTCAGACTTGCGTGCCGGGGTGACTACTGATGTTCAGGGCTTTTATGAACTCGAGGTAGGCCTGCCGCAGCCAGAGCCGCTTTATCTCCTGGCGCGGTACCTGGGGTATCAAGCACAAAGTCGGGTCATTCCTTCACATGAAACGGTGGTTAAACTGAATTTCAGGTTGAATACGGCAGTTTTGTCTATTCCGGCTATCACCGTCAAAAGCCAACTTCCGCAGATACGAACCTTACAGCCGGGGGTGTTCACCGCCACAACTAATAAACCATTAATTCTGAATAGCCCGCTGGCTAATGATCCGTTGCGACAGCTACAATTGTTACCCGGCGTGGCGGCTTTCGATGATCTTTCCGGCCAACCTAAAGTACGCGGTGCAAGCGTCGAAGGGAATCAATTTTTATTGAATGGAATGACGCTTTTAAATGTGGATCATTTTTTCGGCATCTATTCAGCGATAAATCCTTATGTGATCGATCAAATATCACTGCACAAAACTTATTTTCCATTACAAAACAGTGGGCGTTCCAGTGCGGTTATTGCTTTGAGTTCCACTTTACATTCTCAGCCTCTTGAAGCGACCGTGGAAATAAGCCCCCTGACGGCCAATGCTGCGGTGCGGGGATCGTATGCATCCAAAATACATTTTATTGCCGGTGCACGCAGCAGCTTGACCAATTTGGGAAAAAATTCATTGTACACTCAATTATATCAGGCTCCGGTATTGGCAAATATCCTCGGGCGAACTGATAATGTGGAGATCAGGCCTGAATTTACTTTTAACGACGCTTATGCTCAGGTTGTTTACACAGGGAAAAGGGACTCTTTTTTTGGCCAATTTTATACCAGTTATGATCATAGTGCCTATAGCTATACAAATAATTTTATTCAACGTTTTGCCAGAGATTCCATTCAGGTCCGGGAGCAATTTATGGAAACTTCCCGGTGGAATAATACCGCTTGGAGTAGCGGATATCAGCTAAAAGCAAATCCCTCATGGAGCACGGGTTGGTTTTTAGGACAGTCGAAATATACTAAGGAGGATGGTTCCGAATTACAAAATATTTCATCACACCCAAGAGCAGGAAGCCCAAAGGTCGTGCAAGTCATTGAAAATGATTTTAATAATCACGTCCAAACAACACAACTTCGCTGGTACAATCAATGGCGTCCTTCAACAGCATATAATTTGGAAGGAGGGCTCGAAGTTGAACACTTAAGTTTAAGCAATATATTACAAACCAACCTGGCAGAACAAATTATAAATGTCAATGATAAAACGTGGAATTACTCTGGCTGGATGGGCTTTAATTACCAGCAAAAATCCTGGGAAATAAATGCAGGTCTAAGAACGATTTATGATCAATTGACAGCACAGGTCAAATCATCGCCGCGACTGAAGATGAATTACCACTCCCTTAAGGCCTGGAATTTTTATGCTTTAGCAGGGATATATCCGCAATGGATGCGCACCAGTCTGCATGAAAATCCATTTAATCAGACGTATCAATTCTGGGTGTTGGCCAATAACAAAAACATTCCGGTGTTGACCTCATCTAAAACAGCCCTGGGCAGTATATATAAATACCGTTATTGGGAAATTCAAACTGAATTATTTTATGATCATTACGATGGTTTGTTACAACATGTTTTAGCTACTCCGGGAGTGAAAATTCCGGGCGAAAATGTTCTTCCGCGCTATCGCTTATTTACCGGCCAGGGCCATACCTATGGTGCAGATGTGTGGTTAAAAACGGAGTGGAAAAATTATTTGGGTTGGTTGAGTTATACCTGGAGCAAAGCAAACCAAAGATATGCCCAACTTAATCAGGGTCGCGATTTTCCGGCCGAAGATGACCGGCGACATCAGTTGAAATGGATCAATACTTTATCTTTCGGGAGATTTTATTTTAATTGGTCTTTAATTTATGCCAGCGGCAAACCATATCTGGACTACCGGATGTTGAGAATTAGCTCTATTGAAAGAAATCGCATTGATTTAAATCGTTCAACACGTTATTTAGAGCCTTATCGCCGTGTAGATGTGGGACTGTCCTATAAACAACCTTGGCGCAAATCGCAGTTTACCGCCAGTGTGTCGATTTACAATTTATTTGATCAGACCAATGTTAAATACAACCAATTTATTTATGGGGTGACTGATTCAGGTTTTAAAGATAATTTTAGCGAAAGTTATGTGGCCGGTCAAACCATTACTTTGCTGCCTTTTACGCCTTCCGTTTCATTAAAGTGGCAGTTTTAAAACGGATCCGGTTGGGTGAAGATGGGATTTATCCTTAGCGATATTGATTATTGCCAAAGAGTATTTACCTTGAAGCAGATAACAACTGTTTCATATGTCGTTTAAATTATTAATTATCAGCAGCATCTTATTTTTATGGCTCACAGCCTTATTTCACGCCATGAGTTTATTCGCAGAGCCCGCTCCGGCTAACGATACGGAGCGTCAACTTTTAGATTTGGTAACTACCTATCGTATGAATGCGGGCGCCGGATTTAATCCGACCTGGATGGATTTATTTACAGCTTTAAGTACCTGCTTTTCTTTGGTATGTTTATTTGGTGGTCTGCTTAATTTATTTTTATGGCGCCAGCAGGCAGAAGATTATTTATGGCGGGGTGTCCTGAATATCGAATTGGTCGTCTATGGCATTATGTTGGCGGTGATGGCCCGGTTTACCTTTTTACCTCCTATCGTGTTGAGTGCGTTAATTTTTTTAGCCGTGTTCTTAGCCAGAATAAAAATCAAACCATTAAAAAATGCTGAAGTTTAAAAATCAGTAAGAGCTCGGGCGGCTTTAAACGAAGCTTCATCAGCATCTTCTGACGTGTCGGCATCCAGCCATATTTTCCACTGATGATTTTCACGGACCAGGACCACGTGAAATTTTCCATAAAAGTTATTCACCTGACCTTGAGTGTCGGTAAGCTGGTAAGCATAGTAGCCAGTTTCAAAGGCCCGGTCACCCTCAGCCAGTCGTTGGGTAAATCGAAGGTCCAGTTTTATTTGATTACCCTTTTCAAGGTTGTACTGTTTCACCTGTTCCATTTGGTCCTGATATACCCTGAAACGCATGATTTTGTTTTCATCCTGAGGTATACGTAAGACATCCCGGTGATGCACAGACATGAATAAGTTCACATCGTTTTGTTGGTAGGCTTTGAGAAATGGTGTCCACACCTGATCATTGATCTCTTTTTGAATCGATTGGGAACGGATGGAGAAGGCTGTCAATAAAATATATAACAAAACTGAAAACCGCATATAAATTGTTTATTTATCAGATTTATAGGTTAACGGTAAACACCGAGAGCTGGTTACGAAAAATGGTAAAATTTTTCAGCCAAGCATTGAAGATATGTTATCCTGTCCAGGTTAATGATCTTAATAGTTTCCGATCATCTTTACACTATGGGCCATTTAAAACTGGATTTTAGCTTTATCCGTTTGCCATTAACACCTGATTTACGCGCTGCTTCGATGATTTCCAGGACATGTAGAGCATGTTCAGCCTGAATAAGTGGCTCATTGCCTGTGGCTAATGCCTCACAAATTACCGAAGCGCCTTGCTGCCAAACGTAACTGCCCGGATCAGGCACATAACGATGGCCTTTTTCATCTCCTATAACGGCGAGGTCTACTCCGTAAGGCGCCCAATCATAGCCCACCAGTCCCATATTGCCGGCAGTGCCCCAAATGAGAATGGTATGGCGGTCCTGACCTTCTCCGCCATGCCCATAGGGATCAAAATAATTAAATCCGCATTGGACATGAGACAAAGTACCTCCGCCATGGTCCATGAGGATCATGGCGTTATCTTCTTCTTCTACTTTGATGGCTCCTTTGTCATCAACTTGGCGGGTGGGGGTAGTGATCGAAGTCATTGCCATGACCGTTTTGGCCGGACCCAGCAAACCGGTAAGCGTCGCGATATTGTATACGCCCAGGTCAGGCATGGAGCCACCTAATTTTTCATAAAAAAATGCCGACCAATGTGGTCCAAGGTGACCATAATGGGCATGGGCCGCGGATACTTTACCTAATTTACCTTCGCGGATGGCCCGAGACATAAAGGCGAATTGTGGGCTGTTGACTACCGCCGGAGCGCCCCATATTCTTAAGCCTTTGGTTTTAGCTAAATCCAACAGGGCTTTTCCCTCAGCATAAGAGTTGGCCATGGGTTTTTCACTCCACACATGCTTCCCGGCTTGCAAAGCTTGTTTATTTAGCCGGCCGTGTTCCTGCATATTAGTCAAATTGACCATCAAATCAAAAGCCGGACCTGCTAAAAGCTGATCAATGTGTGGGAAATAATGCGGGACTGCATATTTCTCGGCTGCCATCTTAGCACGTTCAGGCTTTATATCACAAACACTCACCAGTTCCACATAAGGGCTTTTAGATAGGTGCGGCAAATACATTCCGGATACACTGCCGCAACCAATAATGGCTACCTTGATCTTGCCTGCCAACGGATGGCTTTTCAGTAGGGTCGGAGCGAAGATGGCAGCCGCACTGACTAAGCCTGCTTTTTTGATAAACTCTTGACGGGAAATGGTTTTTTTAGCCATGTTTAGTAGACATTTAGACGGGTTAGAAATGTTGAAATAAAATTTTCTGGGTAGGTAAATATAACCAAAAATTATTCCTGGATTCCGGAAAAAGTTGTTCAGAAATCTATGATGTCAAGTAATAAGGGGTGGAATAATTTCCTGCGCTAAGAGTAAATACTCGGTGAATAGGAAAATGTAGTTGTGGAAATCCGGTCTGAAAATGTAATTTTGCATGATGCAAATAACAGCCAGGGAATTATCTACTTTACTCGCTGGAACCCTCACTGGGAATCCCGAGGTGATAATCACCCACCCCAGCAAGATCGAAGAAAGTGCCGAAGGAGCCATAACTTTTTTGGCTAACCCTAAATATGAAAACTATTTGTACAGTGCCAAGGCCTCGGCTATTTTAGTTCAAAATGGTTTTCAACCCCATCAAGAAGTATCAATGACTATGATCGCCGTTGATAATGTATATCAAGCCCTGGGACAGGTGCTGCAATACTTTAACAGCGGTAATGGACTGGTTCGGGAGGTGTCTTCATTAGCTGTGGTTGACC
>JAYRWN010000456.1:0-17636 GCA_041917975.1 Saprospiraceae bacterium
AATCGGTTGAAGTTTTTTCTCATAAATGGTGCGACCTTCGGAAAAAATCAATATGGTTTTGCCTTGCGCCAATACTTCATAACTGGCGGCCATGGTGGACGGGTTATGGCGTAAATTGGCGAAACCATCCACAAAACGATAAATGGGAATCTGATGGAGGGCTACCAGCAACCTGCGGTAAAATGGTTTTACAAATACATCACCGCGAACCATAAAATACAAGCTTCTGGGCTGATAACAAGCCAATAAACACCCTTCAAAAAAAGCGCTGGGGTGATTACAAGCCAAAATCAGGGGGCCGGATGCTGGGATGTGCTCCAACCCGTAGATATATATTTTTCTAAAATACACCTGCAAAGCCAGCCGGAGCAACGGTCTTAACATGAAATACAGCAAAATCGGGTTACTTTTGCCGGTAAAGATAATTTATCCTTGATTTTAAATCGTATGCTATCGTTCAACCATAAGATATGCATTACCTGATCATTATAGCCGGCCCAACAGCCATAGGTAAAACCGCATTAGCAATAGACATAGCTCAGTCTTATGGCACGGAAATAATTTCTGCCGACAGTCGACAGATCTATCAGGAACTGGTGGTGGGTGTGGCGCGGCCTTCAATGGTGCAACTTAAACAGGTGAAACATCATTTTATCGGTTCAGTAAGCATAAAACAAACCTATAATGCCGGAACATTTGCTCAAGACACCGAAACCGTGTTGGTGGAATTATTTCAGAAACATAGGGTGGTTGTGCTGGTTGGAGGCAGCGGATTATACATCCGGGCGTTGGTGGAAGGATTGGATAAGTTTCCGGAAGTTTCGGAGGAGGTAAGACAAAAGTGGGTACGCATTTATCAAGAACATGGTGTGGATTTTTTGGCCAATACTTTGCAGCAAATAGATGCTGACTATTATGCTGTGGTGGATAAAAGTAACCCTCAACGACTTATGCGTGCCCTGGAGGTGTGGGATGCGAGTGGTAAACCCTACTCAACTTTTTTAAGTCAACTTTCTCCAACAAAAAAACCTTATGAGGTGATCCCGATAGTCCTGGAGATGCCTCGATCTCTCCTGTATGAAAGAATTAATACCAGAGTTCACGACATGATGCATGCCGGGCTGCTGGAGGAAGTAAAAAATCTAAGAATACACCGAGATAATCCTGCGTTGAAAACCGTTGGATATAAGGAATTGAATGAAGTGCTTGATGGGATAAAAACATTGGAAACTGCCGTCGGCGAGATCCAACAACATACCCGCAATTATGCTAAACGCCAGATTACCTGGTTTAATAAATATTTAATAGGGCCCCGGTTTAATCCTGAGGAAAAAGATAAAATCTTGGCCTATCTGAAAAAAAATATTCATGATAAAGTCAATCTGGACTATTCCAATAACCTGTGAGCAATTAAATGTACGCTCGAATGTTAATATGGTCAAGCACCTGGGTATAACATTCACCGAAATAGGGCCAGACTTCCTTAGGGCGACGATGCCGGTAGATGCACGCACGATGCAGATCCGCGATAAATTGCATGGCGGAGCTTCAGTCGTGCTTGCAGAGACTTTGGGTAGTGTAGCCGCCTGGCTTTCGGCCCAGGATCCCGCAAATACCCAAACCCTGGGAGTAGAAATAAGTGCCAGCCACCTGCGAACTGTGGATGGCGGATTAGTCACCGGGACAGTTAGACCTGTAAAAGTTGGACGAACTTTGCAGGTGTGGGACATCGAAATTAAGGATGGGCATGATCACCTGGTATGTAAAAGCCGACTCAGTACGATGAATGTTCCACTTAAAAAACATGAATAGAGTAGAATTTACGTTATTACTGAAAAAGTCGATGATGACTTATGTCTATAGCGCTATGCCATACATAAAATTAATGTGTAGAATTACTTTGAGTCTGTGGATGATGAGTTTTTTCTTTCAGCAAGTGAGAAGCCAGAATTTTGGATTGGAATTATTATCCAATGTAAAATCCCGGCCCGCCTACAGTGATATCTGGGGTTATGTGGATAAAAACGGGCATGAATATGCTGTCATCGGGGCTAACAATGGCACCTTGATTTATCTTCTGGATGATCCTAAACGGCCCAAGGAGGTAGCATTTATGCCCGGAGACAACAGTATCTGGCGTGATATTAAACATTTTGGAGAATACATTTATGTGGTTGCCGATCAAGGGCAAAATGGCATAGGAATCATAAATATGAAAGAAGCCCCGGATAAGATTACCTTTCGGTATTGGGCACCTCAGCTTACCCAGTTATCCGACAGGGGTGATACGATATTTAGTGGGCAACAGCTTACGGCCCACAATTTATATATAGACGAAAGAGGGTATGCTTATTTGGCAGGAAGTGGTCGCCAGGTAAAAAATGGCATTATGATTTATGATGTTCGGGATGGTGAGCGGCCTCAATATGTGGGTTATGCTAATGAGAATTATTGTCACGATGCCATTGCCAAGGATGGCATCTTATACACTTCGGATATTTTTGCGGGAGGTTTTTCGATTTTTGATGTAAAGGACCCGAAGAAACCGTCGCTAAAAGGGTTCAGCACTACCGGCCGGAATTTTACTCACAATGCCTGGATTTCGGATGATGGCAAGTATTTGTTTACCACAGATGAGAGAGCAACAGCATACATAGAAAGTTATAATGTAACTAATCCTGCCGATATCCGTTTTTTGTCCCGCTACCGTCCAAAAAATGCTTTAAATACCCAAGTTATTCCCCATAATGTGCATTACCATCAAAAAGCTTTATATATATCTTATTATACGGATGGCGTGAAAATTGTAGATGCGCGTGTTCCGGATAATTTGATTGAAATAGCTTCCTATGACACCTATCTATTGAATGACCAAGGGTATCACGGGTGTTGGGGGACTTTTCCGTTTTTACCTTCCGGCTTGGTCATTGCCAGTGATATTGAGTCTGGGCTCTTTGTGTTTAAACCGGATTTTAAGCCCGCCGCTTTGCTTTCCGGTCATATCACCGATGCCAAAACAGGAAGGTTCTTAGATGGAGTGAAAGTGCAAATCAAGGATGACCGGGCTATTCCGGTCACTTCCTTTAATCAAGGAAAATACAACACCGGAATAGGGAAAGAAGGCTTTATTGAGGTAGCATATTATCATCCGGACTATGAACCGGTGACGCTCACTTTGCCTTTTAACTCAGGGCAAAATTTACTGCAAAATTTGGCTCTAACCCCCAAGGCATTATACCAGCTCAATATAATGGTTCAAGACCGGGAAGGGCGACCAGTACCTAACGCGGTAATATTAATGAAAGATGCGGAAGTCCATGTCCCCGCCACCGTTGGGGCGGACGGAAGGATAAATTTGCCGGTATTGGCAGGTCAATATACCATTTATGGTGCCAAATGGGGCTATAAAACTACTTTTCAATCGCGCAATATTAGTCAACCGGGTGAAATCATTCTTATTCTGGATAAAGGTTATTATGACGACTTTACCCAGGACCTTGGTTGGACAGTCAGCGGGCAGGTGTCTGCCGGAGCATGGCAACGAACTGTACCTATTGGCACTTATTTGCGGGATACTTTGGTCAATCCTGAAAGCGATATTAAAAATGATTTTGAGGATGTTTGTTTTGTGACCGGTAATGGTTACGGAGCCGTGGGAGATTTTGATGTTGATCAGGGGATAACCATTCTGTCTTCGCCTGTGATCAATTTTAGCGGTATCGCCCAGCCGGTACTGGAGGTTAATGTTTGGTTTGGGGTATGGCAAGGTTCCATAGCCCCCAATGACAGTATGAATATTTATCTGGTCCGGGGCCAACAAAGGATTTTGCTGGAATCCATAACGAAAACCACCTTCGGTTGGGTGCAAAAAACATATAATCTGTCCAATAATCTAGGGGACGGCTGGACTTTTCAAGTGACCGTGTCTGATCTGCCGGGAACGGGATTAGGTCACCTGGTGGAAGGTGCAGTCGATGGATTTAAATTAGTGGATCGAACGGTGTCCGTTGCAAAACCGCAGCTTCCTGAGGCCGGTTGGACGGTATTTCCAAATCCATTTGATCAACGCTTACGGGTTGATTGGCCGGGCAACCTGACAGAGCCGGCAGAGTTTTCCTTAATAAACCTGACAGGACAAGTTTTATGGCGTCAATGGATAAATCGCCGTGAAGATATTTTGGTGCCTACACATCTATTGCCGGGTCTATATTTAGGCCAATTAAAATACCAGCAAAATACTTTGAAGGTGGTTAAGTTGATTAAGAAGCAGTAAAAAAAATGGTTTTAAGATTGTGCTTTTCAAGAAAGGTGTTATTTTTGTGCCCTGCTTTAAAAAGATAAGGCAGTTTAATGATAAAATGGCCCATTCGTCTATCGGTTAGGACGCAAGATTTTCATTCTTGAAAGAGGGGTTCGATTCCCCTATGGGCTACGTTAAAGCCTGGCAAAAGAGAAGTTGCCAGGCTTTTTTTATGGGTCATTGAAAGGAAAAGGAAGCCCATAGGGCATGGCGAGAGCCATGATGAGTGCAGCGAAAGAATCGAGGTTTACCCCGCTGGCGAGCGGGGATTCCCCTATGGGCTACGTTAAAGCCTGGTAAAAGAGAAGTTGCCAGGCTTTTTTTATGGGTCATTGAAAGGAAAACGAAGCCCATAGGGCCTGGGGAGAGCCATGATGAGTGCAGTGAAAGAATCGAGGTTTACCCCGCAGGCGAGCGGGGATTCCCCTATGGGCTACGTTAAAGCTTGGCAAAAGAGAAGTTGCCAGGCTTTTTTTATGGGTCATTGAAAGGAAAAGGAAGCCCACAGGGCATGGCGAGAGCCAAGATAGAGTCAGCAAGGGCGTTATGTTTCGGACCATTTTTCACGGATAGGACTTTAAGTTTCATGGTAAAAGAAAGCCTGACTAATGGTCATAGCCAGGCTTTTTGTAAGTTAAAAAGACGCAACAAATTTATAACTCTTTAGTGCGTTTCAGCAAAGGCTTTTTTTACATGTTGAGCGGCACTGGACATTTCCTTTTTGATGTGTTGCCATTTCTCTCCGGTAGTTTCTTCCATGAGGTTGAGACGATGACGGATTTCATGAATTTTCTTACGCAGATCAGACTCTTTTTCCAGCCATTCTTCCCGTATTTCCATCTTGCCGAGGTTGATTTCCAGCATCATTTCGTCCAGATTAGCCTTTAACTGATCCATACTTTCCTCTAAGCGACCTTTAAGCAACGCTCCTTTTTCTTTGATTGGTCCTTGCAACAATTCCTGAATTTTGTTTAAATGAAATCTGAGTTGTTCTTTTTGTCCAGCGATGGCTTGTTGATTATCGTTTTTCAGGTCCGCAGCTTTTTCTTTTATTTTGGCTAAAGCATTTTTTATTCTGATGACCATATCATCGTCCAGGTTTTCCAGCTTGGCTGTGGTCTTATCTACCCAGGTTTTGATTTTGGTTTTGAGATCTGTTATTTCATCAGCAGCTTCAGCTTTACTCAAATAAAATTGCAGATTCAGTTCATCCAAATCTTTTTTCAAATTAAATAAAGTGCCTTGAATTTTGGTGGGGTGTCCAGTGGACTTGGTGTCACTGATATCTTCATGGATTTTTTGATGTAAAACCAAAATAGGAATACGGGAATGCAACACAACTTGTTTCGTAACACTGCGGTGAAATAAACCGGCAAAGAAATTACGATTTTGTCCAATCAAGACTAACATATCCGCCTGGTGACCGCTGACAAATTCTCCAATCCCTTCCACAGGATTTTCATTTTCTAAATAATAATAGCGGTATTTGTTCGTATTGAAATAGATTTTTAACGCGTGATTTAATAATTCCCTATTTTCAGGAAGTTGTTCTTTTTCACCGAAGACATGCAGGATGTAAACTTCTGGTTCGAAATTAAATACCAGATGTTGCATCATGTCGAGTATTTTCAAGTCACTCAAATGCTGCATATCCGTAGCTAAAACCATTTTTTGCATGGGTTTGAAGGATGCTTTACCCGGAACTACTAATACCGGGCACGTAGCATGTCTGGCGATTCCGACTGAAGTACTGCCGATGAGGGTGCGTTCCATCATGCTTTTGCCTAAGGTGCCGACGACGATCAAATCGATACGCTGTTCCTCGGCCAGGGAATTAATCCCGGTAATCTCGTCACCCAGCATATGCATGGATTTTATTTTTGCATAGGGGTACAATTGCTGTAATTCTTCCACTTCAGTTTTCAGCAAATCGTCACCGGCTTTAACCATATCGGTGACATCAGGATTGCTTACAACATATGGTGAGCCCAAGCTAATCGGAGTAAACGGAGCCGGTTGCGCATGGACCAGTAAAAATTCCACTTGCCCATGATAGGCAGGATAATTGAATAGATCAAGGGCATAGCGAATGGCGTTTTTGGCATTGGACGAAAAGTCCGTGGCCAATAATACTTTTTTCATAGGACACTATTTAAATGGTGAATAAATAGTTATAGGCCAATGGCTACTTGCAATAATTTCAATTGCAGATCACTTTTTACAAAGTATAACTTCTGCACCTTCAAAAGTGTAAAATATTATCCAATAAATCAATGAGTAATATCATAAGCATCGGGTGTGAGTATCATGTTTTATGGGGAACTAATTTCTTGTCGGTAAAATTTATTTTTTTAAAAGTGGGTTATTACACACTGAATTCCGGTGTTATGCTGGTATATAGACAATATGAAAAATTTATGTGTTTTTATATACAGCAGAAATTATTTTGGTGTTAAGTTACCGGCGTGAGCAGAATATTAGCCTGAATATGACGTTTTACCATTTTATTGAATTTGATTGTCTAGAGATATGAAGACGGTGGGTGAATCTTCGTTTGGTGTAAAATTTAGTGGTCAGTTTTGCGAAAAATAATACCAGCTGGCCGGTTGGTCGATGGCGACAGGGAACATGCCGGATCAACTGTAACTTGGAAAATAATTTTCTTCATCTCGACGAGGCTGGTTTGAAAGGAGGAGTACTGAATTATTTTATTAAATACCTGGACACTAATTCTATAAAACTTACCCGTCACTCTGCAGCGTGAACGGTGAAGATATAATCGACGAAATTATTTGATCCCTAATGATTTAAAAAAAATGGGCTGGCGATTCACACACAGCCCAGATGAAATTTAACGGCAGCAACCGTTGCCACAACATTCGTCCATAATACTATTATTTAAAAAATTAAGAAATCAATTATTTATATATAGCTTTATTACGATGAATTAAATGAATACAAGGCTTGGGGATAATTGAACAAGTCAGATTTAAAGTTTTTTCATCATGAGTACAGCGCTGGACGGGCAAACGGTTGTAAACTGACTGCTCTTTTGGATCTCTTCCGGGCAGGAATTTCGATCAATAGTCTGGTACTCCAACTGCTCAAAAAATCGACTGGCAGAGGTAGTGAGTAAATGAAGTTTTTTTATACCTAAGGATTTAGCTTCCGCTTCAATCCGGGCCACCAGATTTTGACCAATACCCTGGCTTTGTTGATTGGGTTGCACACCTACTGACCGCAGCAGCGCTTCCGAACCCAATACGTCCAATCCGGCCATACCAATCAGCTTATCTCCTTTGGTTAAGGCGAATAGTTTGGTTGATTCCGAGATGTCTTGGGAGGGTAAGTGCAGCACGTCCAATAAGTTTACGGCTTGCTGGCGCAATTGGTCAGTGGATATTGGCATCCATGAAGTCTCCATTTTATCAGATTTTAACAACAGCGTATTTGTAAACGATCAATAAATTCAACGATTAACGTTTTTGCGGCCTTCCAGGCTTCCGGGTCCAGGCAATAACAAACCCGCGGCGGGTCAATTTCACCTTTAATCAGTCCAAGTCGTTTGAGTTCCTTGAGATGCTGAGAAATGGTGGCTTGGGCCAGGGGCAATTCCTCTACGATTTCACCACAGATACAGCTTTGCTTATCCGCTAAAAATTCCAAAATGGCAATGCGTGCCGGGTGGGCCAGCGCTTTGGCCAAATCAGCAATTTGGTTATGCCGGGGAGTAAAACTGGTGCTTTTGGTGACGCCCATTAATTATTTATTTATCGCAATAATACGATTAATATCGTCGATTTGTCAATAGAAAATGGATGAAAAATATAAATTTAATTATATATAATATGTAGCATGCAGATAAACAGATCAATGAATAATTTATCGTTTTTTAGGTTAATGATCTAACTCACTGGATTGGAAGTTCTCAGACATTTTGCAGTTGCGATATTATGTTAATCTTTGCATCAGTGTTTTACAAGTTTGCTGTCTGAAATGCCTCATCATACGCGACACCACTTTAAATTGGTCGTTCACGACCTGCACATGAATGCTTTAGGAAGGGACCGCAGTATCCGGGTGTGTTTACCCCCTGCTTATTTAACGGAGCCGGGGCGTGCTTTTCAGGTGATGTATTTATTGGACGGTCAAAATTTATTTGAGGATGCTACATCGTATGCCGGGGCATGGCACATTGGGGGAAAAGTAGCCCACCTGCCGGCACATCAACAGGTTATTTTAGTAGGAGTTGATAATGGAGGAAAAAAACGGATGCATGAATACCTGCCTATTTACCGGGCAAGCCGGCATGCGGAAGGTGAAGCCTATCTGGCTTTTATCCTGGAGCAGGTTATTCCGTTCATCAATGCCGAATACCGGACCCTGCCGGACGCCAGACACACGTATATTGGCGGAAGCTCGTTGGGAGGGCTACTGGCCTTCTACGCGGTCACCCGTTATGGACAGCATTTTGGCCGTGGTGGCATTTTATCCCCATCTTTTTGGTACCAGCCCAAGGTATTTAATAAGATCAAACACTATCCAGCCAATAAAATATATATCCTGGCCAGTAATACCGAGAGTCAATTCATGGGTAAATCTTTAAGCCAGGCCTATCGTGAACTCAGAGAATGCGGTTATACTGATCCGCAATTGCGGGTGGTGCTTAGAGCGGAAGGCCGGCATGACGAACACTTTTGGGGGAGTGAATTCAATGAAATGTTATTGTGGTTGCAAGAAGATTAGGTGTTCTCAGGGTGTTCTCAAGGTGTTTAAAAGAAGTATTCGGTCTGATAAAAAATTCTTGCTAGGCCGGAGGCATTTCCACTTTAGGATAGGCTACTTTTATGTTGGCTGCACTTAAAGCAGATTTGATGTCGCGGTAGGATTCGAAATAAACGGTCCAGTAATCAACCGTAGCCGAAAAGGGACGAACTGCTAATTGGACGCTGTGATCTCCAAATTTTTCAATCGCCACGATTGGTGCGGGTTCTTGGAGTACTTTAGGATTATTTTTTAGAACACCTAATATGATGTTTTGTATTTTATTAAAATCTTCTTCGTAAGGCATGGCCACCTGCAGATCTACCCGCAGGAAATTGTTGGCAGACAGATTAGTCATGATACCACTGGTGGCTATACCGTTAGGAATAATCACCTTTTTATTATCCACTGAAGTCAAAACGGTATTAAACACCTGAATTTCGTCCACGGTCCCCACCTGTCCCTGAATTTCGACTAAGTCGCCTACTTTGTAAGGCTTAAAGATGAGCAACATCACCCCAGAAGCGAAATGACCTAAAGTGCCTTGTAAGGCCATGCCGATTGCTAAACCTACCGCGCCGATCAAAGCAATGAAAGAGGTGGTTTCAATTCCCAGAATTCCCGCTACCGATAAAATCAGCAGAACTTTGAATAAGACGTTCAACAAAGAGGCTAGAAAAGGTACAACATCTTTGTCCAGCCCGGCTTTTTCCAAAGCTTTCGTGACCATTTTGGTGAGGAGGTTAATGATTATTAACCCGGCAATTAATACCACGATGGCCCCAATCAGTTTTGGTGACCAAACAATCAGTTGGTTTAATAGGGACTCGAATTTTAAGGTAAATCCGTCCATAAAATAATGATTTTGATAGGTTGAAATAATATTCTTTAGACCGGGAAAACCGGTTTAGGTCACCGTCAGCGGTTGTGAAAGGTTAAAAATAAATTTTGCGATATGCCGATAGTCAGTGTCTTACGGCTTATCCCTTGACTTTAGACATTCTTCAAAAAAAATTAAATGATCGGCGATATGTTCCTGCCAATAGGTCCACGTGTGCCCTCCGGGATGCTCGGCATATTGATGAGGTATGCCTGCGATGATAAGTTGTTCATGGAGGGCGCGATTGGCCTCCAAAAGTGGATCGTCCAGGCCACAGTCGAAACGCAACGGTTTATGCTCTGACCGGTGGTCCAGAATACACCTTAATACATCTTCCTGAGGCGATACTTGCCGCGACAAAGCGTCAAAATCTTGGACAAAAAGAGCCATGTCTTTAAAACGGGTAATAGATGACAAACCAGAAAAAGCGCTAAACAAGTGTGAATATTTGGCTCCTAGCATCAGCGCCCCATATCCACCCATGGATAGCCCAGTGATAAATAAAGGAGAGGACACTGTGCATTGAGGAATTTGTTCATACATCAGTTGGATAACATCCTGGGTTATCCATGCTGCATAGTCTTCGTTTTGATGGGGTGAATAACTGCTTCCATCACCCCACAAGCCGTCCGACGGCATAACTAAGAGCATGGGACGGACTAAACCGGCAGCGATCAGACGGTGCATGGTTTCATGTACACCCCCATTTAATGCCCAAGCCCAGTGACTGCTGTAAACGCCGTGTAAGAGGATGACTATGGGACACGGCGTCGGAAGATTCTCCGCCATGTACACAGTCACGTCGGCCCGCCGCCCCAGGGCAGGGCTTTTGACGGTAAAATATGTCAGGCCTGACCACCCAAAGCCAGGATTAGACCTTTCTGTTGTAAAAAAAAGACTCATGAACAGGATTTTAAGAAAAAATGATCACGCCTTTGGCATTTTTACCGGCATGCATATCCGCAAAAGCTGTAGATAATTCCTTCAGAGTATAAGTTCGGGTCACTAATTCGTCCAAAAGCAATTCCCCGGAGGCGTAAAGTTGCTGGATGTAGGGAAAATCCCTTTGAGGTTTACACTGGCCATAAAGCGGGTTTAGATAGAGTTTATCCCATTCAAATAAATTCATATCCACAGAAATGACTTTTTCCACACCACTGACTTGTACGGCCATGCCGGCATTACGCACCATAGCGAGTGGCGCTGCCCCTAGCTCGGGGATGGCGGTACACTCAAAGGCGTAATCGGCTCCCCGGCCGGCAGTAAGTTCTTTCACCTGCCTGGCAGCAAGGAGTAAGCCTTGGTCATCCCGTCCGGCCTGAATGAAATGAGTGGCTCCAAATTGGCGAGCTAATTGCAGCCGGTGAGCATTAAGGTCAATGGCGATGATCTGCGCAGCCTGTGCAATGCGGGCGCCCTGGATGACATTAAGTCCCACACCGCCGGCACCTAACACGACCACGGAGCTGCCCGCCTGGACCTTGGCGGCATTTAGTACGGATCCCAGTCCGGTCATTACGCCGCAACCGACGATAGCAGCTGAAGTAAATGGCAGGTCAGTCGTTAGTTTGATGCAGGCCGCTTCCCGCACTAAAACGTACTCGGACATGGTGCCCAGGTTGAACGCACGTTCTATGGGCTGTCCTCGCCATTGGGTGGAGGTTAAGGTGGCATGACCTCCGGAAAATTTGTTTCCGGCAGTGACGGCCGAATTCCGTTCACAAAGATGTTCATGGCCTAACCTGCATTGAAAACAGTCGTAGCACGGAATAGCCCAGTTAAGCAAAATCGGTTCTCCCCCGGAGAATCCTTTAACCGCTGGGCCAACCGCTGCGATTACACCGGCCCCTTCATGGCCCATGATCAGAGGTTTACCCCAGGACATCGAATCCCAATCGGTATGGCATATGCCCGCTGCTTTGATCCGCACCAAAATTTCATCCCCCTGGGGAAAAGCAACCGTAGTCGGTGCGATGGTAAATCCCCCTTTTCCGTCAGCAATGGCGGCTTGAGCTAATAATAAAGATGACATGGTGAAAAATAGAATTTATTTTTCACTTCACACTAAAATTAAATACACGCGCTGCAGTGGTTATGATTTATTCCGCGGCAGTTAAATAATCCAGACAGAGCTGCCCTTGTTCCTTAGTTTATTTTGTATTCCACCCCGACCATAATATGCCGCGTAGCCTGGTTAAAGTACCCGGCCAGATGATAAAAGTCTCCTTGTTCTATTTCGGCATAGGGATCATCCGGGCGTGGATCATATCCTGCCGAGCGGAAGCGGTAGATCCATCCGTTGCTGGCATAGCGCCGATTGAGCACGTTTTGCACCTGCAAGATGATTTGGATGGCCTGTGACTTAGGTGTTTGAAGTTGCCAACGAAAGAACAGGTCATGCACCACATAACCGGGGAGCGCGGCAGCTGTAAGACCGGAATTATCCAAAAACTGACGGGATACACCCAGGCTTTCCCAGCTTACCTGCATGGTTTGTTGAGGACTTTTTTGCCATAAGGTGTAGGTTAGTCCAAGGTGCCCGGTGAGGGCAGGAGACAAAACGATGGACGTGTTTTTTCTGGCTACAGCTATTTGCGTTCCATGGTCCCAATCATCGATGTATTCTGTATATTTTTTTATCCGGTGATTACTCAAGGTCATATCTCCTCGTATACTCAACCGTTTATTAAACTGGTAAGATCCATCCAATTCTAGTCCTACCCGTTTACTAACGGGTACATTTATCCGGGTATAGGCACCCACATCATTTAATTTCCCAGTCAAAACCAATTGATTGCGGTAATGCATGTAAAAGAGGTTGACGTGCCAGAAATAGTTACTGCGCTCCTGATTAATCCCGGCTTCCCCATCGTACAATCGCTCGGCTTGCGGTCGTGAACCCGGATTACTGTCCACATAATCATCCCGGTTGGGTTCTTTGTGGGCTACACCAAAACTCAAGTATCCCCGCAGGTGTTCACTTGGGCGCCAGGTTAAACCGGCTTTGGGATTTAAAAAACGGTGGACCACCTGCTGAGTAGCCGGAGTGCCATCATCCAACACCCCCTGGAACTGGTAATTCACCTGACGGTATTGTAGGTCTGCATACCAGGACCACATCCAGGAGGGCGTCCACAGTCCTTGCACATAGCTGCTGAGGTCCCGTTTCACCGCATCGTTATCGTAATAGCGGTGACCTTGTTCAGCAGTGCCCATCGTGCGGGACCAGGTCACCTCCCCAAAATGATTCCCGCGGTATTCGTTCCAGGCCGCACCTAGAGTTGCCGAAGCCGTAGTCGGATCAGGTTGCCACTTAACTGTGCCGATGAGACCAAAAAAGTGGTTGTCCAGCCAGCGTCGGCGGATGAGGTCGGAAGTGGCCTCCGGGGTGCCTGGCAGTTCTAGTTGATAATCAGTTAATGTTTGAGAAGCTTTATATTGCTCAAAGAAACCTTTGCCGCGAGTGTAGTGGGTGGTGAGGTTAAGGTCTATGGCGGATGAAAGCTGGCGCTGATGGATCAATTGGGCGTGAGTCTGACCATAGTCATCCACCTCTTGCGGATGAGGACTGCCCGGACGTTCCATGCCCGCGGAATTATACGTGCGCCGGTCACGGCGGTATTGCGCTGGCACCCCGTTCCAGGCTTGGTAGGTAACTTCCTGTCCATCCATAAACACGGCCCGCCACGATTGGTTCCGGCCCAACCAAAGCGCGCTGGCGTACACAGACTTCAAATCTGTGCGGGCCCGGTCTATATAACCATCCGAGCCGATGCGTGACAGACGCACATCCATGCCAAATCGGTCATTCAACAAGCCGGTACCTAATTCGAGTGTCCCTTTCAGTGTATTAAACGAACCGGCGGAGCTGCTCAGCTTAAGGTGAGGTTTCCGGGCTACGTAGTCCGTATTGAGATTGATGGTCGCGCCGAAGGCTCCCGCGCCATGCTGTGAATTGCCCACGCCGCGCTGGATCTGAATGGATTGGGTTGAGCTGGCCACATCCGGCAAATCCACCCAAAACACATTTTGTGACTCTGCATCATTGAGCGGTACTCCGTTGATGGTCACATTGATGCGGGTAGGGTCGCTGCCGCGGATGCGCAGACCGGAATAGCCGATGCCATTCCCGGCGTCGGAGGTAATGACTAAGGACGGCGACTGGCGGAGGAGGTAGGGCAAGTCCTGCCCGGTGTTGTATTTTTCCAGGGCGGTGACGTCCAGATTTTTATAGGTAACGGGGGTATTTTGCCCGGCCAGATGGTGGGTGACCTCGATCAAATCCAGGTTATATATGGCCGGTTTCAGGATGAAATCAAGCGTTAGCTGGCCTGACACATGGATACTTTGGCGAATGGTCTCATACCCTAAAAAACTCACTTCCAGCAGATGTATGCCCGTTGGGATGTATTCCAGGCGGTAGGTGCCGGATGCATCGGATACGGCGCCCTGGGTGGTCCCGGCGATGTGGAGAAGGACACCACTAAGGGGTTGGTTCTTTTCGTCCATGGTTTGGCCACTGAGTGTGTATGTTTGCGCAAAACAAACTTCTGACACCAGTAGCATAAAAAAGGTCAGCCTTTTTGCTGTCATGTTTCACGATATTTTCAGGTTTTTCAATCCCGAAACCTCTCTGCCTGTGGTTCCGGACCTGTTCCCTTCCCAGCATTACCTGGGCAGGTTCATCGGGTATGATCTCAGCCGGTTATTTATACGGCACCCCAATAAAGGAACGGCACAAAGATAAACATAAAAGAAGTCCCGTTGAAGAACAGAGCCAAGAATTTATTTTTTGGGTGTATAAAACGAGGATCTGGTACGACCGGGTTACTAAGACGTATCACGGTGAGTTAAAAATTAGTGCGGAATTAGCCAATAATAATTTGTATTATAATAAAATATATATTATTAATAAATATAATATTATCTAGCTAATTAGAAAAATCAATATCAGAAACCCACCTGGACTTGGTATCAGTAACTGATCATTCCGAAGGGCTCTTTAGATTATATAAAATTGTTTTTTTAATATATGAGAAATAAATTATATTTAAACCAGAAAAGAAATTGGTTACCGCGCCTGACAGTGGTTAATACTTTAGCAATAAGGCCTTGCCATATTTTAGATAACCAATTTTATTTAAATTTTATTAGGCCGCGACGATCAAAAGTTTTCGTCCAGCCCAACAAACTTACCACACTCACACTCACCCTCTTTTACGGGTAGGTTTGCAAAAGAAGAAGCAGAATCTGAAGAACAGTTAAGAATTTAGCGGGGAAATCACCGGAGTGATTCGTAAGAATAAAACAATAATTTAAAAAATAACCATGAAAATAGCCGATAAAGTTTTGACAAAAATGCAGAAAGCGCGGCAGAATAAATTAGTCGACTTTACTCAATTTACTGAATTTAAAAAGGAAATACAGAAAATTGAAAAAAAGTTGACTAAAAATTTTTCAGAGCGCGATTATGACCCCAGCCACAAGGTGTACATTACTCTGCAAAATCATCTGTCATTGTTTGCTGATGAATGCAGTGCACTTCCTGAATTTAGAAAATTTGCCCTGACCTATATAACGTTGGAAGAGGAGTATTCTCCTGGGGACATTCCGTTCAGCTCAATTTCCATGTCTTATTTTGAATTTTGGGCCTTATGTGATTTTTCATTTGGTAAATCGGAAACCATTAGTACCATCTACTATGATTTGTTCTCTGCCGCGCCGGCAGCGGATATTATGGTGAAAGGCTTGGAACAACTTAATGCTTCATCGATGAGTTTTTATGTGCATGAAGGTTACCAAGACCATACCATTAAACTTCGCGAAATATTAACTGATCAGACTTGTTTATGTATTTTTCCATCCGGATACCGGGGGGAAAAGGGTGATATTCTTTTTACCAGAATAGTCTCTAATCTTGATGATATCTATGATTATAAAATAAGTATCACCAGCCCTTATGTCGATGAACAGAGTCGCGAATTGGACTATCTAAACTATTACCGGAAAAACCAGTTAACCACTGCAACACCCAACCTGAAAAATAAAATGCGTGCTCATTTTAAAAATCACCCTGACCTCCGTTATTGGCTGAATTATTTATCCGATTACGCTCTGTCCTGTTATGAGGACCGGATTACCCTGGAGCGACCACCGAAGAAAGTTTGAGTTTGAGTTTGAGTTTGGCGTAAAATCAGTAAAACGTAGAAATTCTAATAAAATATTCAAAAAACTCAGTGCCGACGTACCTGTGCTGACGTTTGTATATTTCTCCATGCGTATTATTTTTTATACTATTATAATTGATTGCAAGCTGAATGAAATAATTCTAATATTATTATCCGTGGACTCGGTGCCAATGACAAGTGCCTCATGACTGATCACCTTCTATTGTCTTTTCGACCGAGCCGGGATTATGATTATGACAAGTCGAAATTTAATTTTACTTGTGCAGAATGGAGTTGAAATATTACAGCGAGCGGAGAAATCTATTTTATGTACGTAATAAGTTACTTCACTACGGCCGAAATTACACAGATGTACTTCATGACCCGGAAAAGGTCAAATATTTGTAAAAAAAAATGCTATTGGTACCTATTCGACCCAGAGGGGGTCGTATAAAAATGCATGGACGGTTGACACTATAAAGATTGAACCCATTCAGGGTTCTTCAACCTGATTTTGTTTCTTAATATACCACAATTTTATTATAATATTTTAACACAGGCATCCTTTAAATCAACCATCTCATTTTTTGGGTGACCCTGAAAGGGTCAAATGTTTATAATAAAATATTTCCGTTGAAACTATTCGAGCCCGACGGGGTCGCATGGTAACACATGGCCGGTTACCATCATGAATATTGAACCCCTTCAGGGCTCTTTAAGATAATTATTATTTGTGAGGTGTATTCTATATTTTTATTAAATATTTATGCACGTTATAGATTCCTCCACTGCGGTGCCAATGACAAGTATGATGTTGTGACACCGCAATGATGTAATATAATTAAAAGTAAATTTTTGCAGTACCGACGGTATGATTCTTAACTGATCTTCTTTGTTTTCTAGCTTATAGTACCCTATGGTAATCATTCTTCCGTTCTTCGGTCCATATTTCTTGTCCTTTTGTCCCCGCCAGGCGGGATCTCCGCTGTGCTCCGACTTGCACAAAAGGACCAACCTGCCTGCGCCGAAACTTACTCGGCAGGCAGGAAAGTCAAGGCTGTTTTCATTTCTTCACGCTAAAAAGCATTCAAAAATCCTAAACAAAATAAACTCGCCAAATTATATCTTATTGACAAATAACCATTTAGCAAATAAAGATGTTCTTACTTGACTACGTTAGGGCTCAAACAGTATTTTGTTCTTAACGGATTTTTGAACCCTTTTTAGCTAAAATGAATAAGGCCGAGTTACGTATTGGTCCTGCATGATGTTGGTCCTTGTCATTTTCCAATGGGTTATTAGGTTTCCTAATATATAGAAATCGGAATGACAAAACAATATTTTGCGTAAATTGTCTATATTTTATTGTCATTTAAGTGCCAATGACAAGTGCCTCATGACCGATCACTTTCTATTGACTTTTCGACCGAGCCGGGATTATGATTATGACAAGTCGAAATTTAATTTTACTTGTGCAGAATGGAATTGAAATATTACAGCGAGCGGAGAAATCTATTTTATGCAC
>JAYRWN010000457.1:0-2088 GCA_041917975.1 Saprospiraceae bacterium
AGCGACCTCCGGATATTTATATGCACCAGTTCACCAATCTCACCCGACTTTATACGGCGATGGGCGGCATAATAACGGGGATCAAAGCGGTGAAGGTGCCCCATCATAAAAAGTCTGTCTGGTCTGGCCTCTACCGCCGCGAGGATGTTTTTCGCCTCCTCCAGGTTGGTCGTCATTGGTTTTTCCAGGAAAATAGCTTTTGGTGTCTTTAAGGCATCCATAGCAATCTGGAAGTGAGCCGCATCTGGAGTGGCGATCACAATGATATCAATCGTGTCGTCTGCTAATAGATCCTGGTGGCGTTGATGATAAGTAGCCTTCAAATGATCAGCGAGCTGGCGCCCAGCCTGTTCATCAATGTCTGCAACCGCTGTTATGGTGACGCCATACATGGCCTTCAACACTCTGGCATGCCGCTGACCAAACAAACCAGCACCTATCAGGCCTACCCGTATTGCAGAACTGTCCAAAATAATGAAAAATTTGAATGTTTGTTAAATGTAAGTAACTTTCGGATACTGAGTGGATAATCTAAGCAAAATGCAACGTATAAAGCTATTATTAGTGTGTCTTATTACTGGCTTGTCGCTGTTTGCACAGACGGGCGATTTTATAATTCGTAACGTCTCCATTCTGAAAGTTGAGGAAGGTATCATGCAGCCTGGAATGACGGTGATTGTACGCAAGGGTGAAATTGCGGCGATATTTCCCCAAGACCGCCCGGTACCTTTACAGAACCTGACCGTAATAGATGGAAAAGGTAAGTATTTAGTCCCTGGTCTGGCCGAAATGCATGCACACATTCCTACACCGGTAGAAGGCGATGATGCCCTGGTTAAAGAAACCTTATTTTTATATTTATCCAATGGCATCACCACCATCCGTGGCATGCTTGGTGCTCCATATCATTTGCAATTAAGGGAGGCCGTCCACAAAGGGGATATGTTAGGTCCACGGATATTTACGTCCAGCCCTTCTCTTAATGGCAACAGTATTCCCGATGTAGAAACGGCGAAACTAAAAGTTACCCAATATAAAAATGATGGTTATGACTTTTTAAAATTACACCCTGGTCTAAAACTGGATGTTTTTAATGCTATCACTCAAACGGCTAAATCTGTGGGCATTCCTTTTTCAGGTCACGTATCTATTCTGGTAGGCATAGATCGCGCCTTGGACGCACAATATGCAAGCATTGACCATTTGGACGGTTATGCGGAAGGATTGGTGCCCGCCAGCCTTCAGCTGGACCCGGCCAGCAATGGATTTTTTGGCTTTAATTTTACCGATCAAATGAATGTCGGCTTAGCGGAAGCCCTGGCCAAAAAGACCAAAACAAAATCAGTGTGGGTCGTTCCTACCCAGAGTTTATTTGATCGTTGGCTTTCCCCGGATGACCCACAACGTCTCGCTACGGCTCCTGAAATGCAGTACATGGATCCCAAAACCCGTTACGCCTGGGTGCAAACCAAAACGGGATTTATCAAAGACAAGGCCTACAGTGCGGCCAAATATGCCCGCTACCGCACGGCCAGATATGTCCTCCTGCAGGCGTTGCATAATGCCGGCGTTAATTTTTTATTAGGTAGTGATGCACCTCAGGTATTCAATGTGCCTGGGTTTTCTATACAGCATGAAATGCAGGGCTTGGCTTCTGCCGGATTACCCAACGCGGATATTATTCGTTCCGGGTCCATTAACCCAGCCATTTTTTTTAATCAAAAAAACCAATTTGGATCGATTGAAGCAGGGAAAGCGGCCGATTTGGTTTTACTTAATGCAAACCCATTGGAGGATATAAGTTCCATGGCTAAAATTGCGGGGGTGATGGTACGTGGACAATGGCTGAGCCGCGAAAAAATTGATTCGGAATTACAAAAAATGGCGCAAAAATATGCCAAAGAATGATCTTCAAAACGAAGCCAAGCTGGATTTTTAGTGTTTACATCTTTAGTGGTTATATAGTCTTGAGCCTAATACATCAAGGATGTGCATTAAGCAGTAATCCCTACTTTCACCAGGCCCGCAATTTTCAAAAAGGTAAACTAACAGAAGATACCAGTTTTGTTTATAGATTACCGTATCATC
>JAYRWN010000458.1:0-3214 GCA_041917975.1 Saprospiraceae bacterium
CCTGCCTTTATGATATTTACTTTAATTACAGCCTATTGGAGCCAGATCCGGTATTTCACAATTGATGGTAACCTAAAGCAGTGTCGAGGTTTTTAAGGTCAAAGTTTTTTTGAAAGAAAAGCCGCTGGAAGTCCTTTGTAAACATCAATCCGGTCCACCAGAAATCCGGCTTTGGTTAATAAATGCATCGACACGGCATTCGCGGGGTCGGCGATAGCAATAAGCTGCTTTAAATGGGTGAATTCATGGGCGTAACGCAACAGCTTAGCCAATAATTCGGTAGCCAACCCCTGACCCCAAAATGGCACCTCTAAAGAATAACCCACTTCAGCGCCAAACGGGCCATCCAGGATAAACTTGGCAATGCCCACGAAACGACCATCGGCTTTTAACTGGACCACCAAAAAACCAAATCCCGGGCGCTCTTCACTCAGTTGTATGGCTTTTTTAAACCGTTCTTCCGCTTCCTCTGCACTTAAAGCACGACCGGTGATGTAACGCATGACCTCTTCCTGCTGTACATGCTGCACATACCATTGGTGATGATCCGGTTGCATAAAACTCAAGGTCATCCGTTGTGTTTGCCATTGGGTAACCGCGTTTTTCCGAGGCGTAATCACAGCGTCCAGGGCCACATCATGATGTGTGGTTGGCAACGCTTCTATTTGCTGAAAATCATAACCTACGCCAACTTTATTCGCTGAAGGCTGCCGGGCTAAAAATGCATCATAATAACCCCCTCCATAACCCAAGCGTTGTTTATTCCGGTCAAAAGCCAGTCCGGGCACAATAATCAGATCATAGGTTCCCTGGTAATCATCCGCCGCATGGGGATGATAGGTACCAAACAACCCCATTTCCACCTGCTGAAGGTCTACTAAGCGGCGGTGTTCGAGGCGGCCGTGCCTCAAGGCGCGTGGACACACCACGGTCAAACCCTGGCTTAAAAAATACCTCAGCGCCGGTTTGATGTCCACTTCCTCAGGTAGTGGCAGAAAAGCATGGACCACCTGACATTGATGGGAGGTTACCAGATCTATCAGCTGGACGCAAATATCGCGATCCTGATCTGCTTTCTCCGCTATTGGCATGCGGTGGCGTAACATCAGCATCTCCTGCCGGATTTGGCGCTTCTTTTTATTTATTGTCATGCCGCAGCAAAGCTTCTAATATCTTATTCATAAATTCATGACCATTTTTGACAAAATAATCAGGCGTACCAATTTTAACTAAATTTAATTCGTTGCGACATAAATAAATTTGTACAAGCCAAACTAATATGGCTCACCGAATTGTATCCGCATTGGTTAAAGCTCGTTTTGTTTATAGTAAAGCTAAAGGAATTTATTCGTTGATTTCAGCTTATTCTATACCTTCGGCTTAATAAACCTACCATCTATGAAATACGTCATTTCTTCCATCCTGAGTTTTTGGCTGGCCACCTTTTCCGCCTGGTTACCTGCCCAATGCCCTCAGCGCATTTTTTCCGAAGATTTCGATGGCCCGAGTCTGGACCTCACGCGATGGAGCTATCAGACCGGCGATGGGTGTGACATCAGTCTGTGCGGTTGGGGGAACAACGAACTCCAGTGGTATTTACAAGACAATATTTCTATAACGGATGGCAAACTAAAAATCACCGCCAAACGGCAAACCATGCAAAATCGCTCCTACACCTCCGGCCGCATCCGCACTGTGGGGAAATTTGATTTTAAGTACGGGCGTGTGGAAGCCCGTATGAAGTTACCGGTAGGGCGAGGCATCTGGCCGGCCTTATGGATGTTACCAACCGATAACACCTACGGCATATGGCCGCAAAGCGGTGAAATAGACCTCATGGAATATGTCGGACACGAACCCAATAAGATCTTCGGAACCCTGCATTTCGGGCAGCCCTGGCCTAATAATGCGTCCACGTCCACTAACTTTATTTTGGCTCAGGGTACCTTTAACGAAGATTTTCATGATTATGCCCTGGAATGGACCGACTCGGCTATCCGCTGGTACATCGATGGTTACCTCTACGGCACCAAAACACGCACCGATCTTGGCGGCCAGCGCTGGCCTTTTGATCAGAAATTCCACCTGTTATTAAACCTGGCGGTAGGAGGTAATTTGCCCGGCAATCCGGATGGCAATACGACCTTTCCCCAAACCTTTGAGATTGACTACCTGCATGTTTATGATCTAACCGGCGCACCTTACCTTTCAGGTCCGGCGAAAGTGCCGCATGCGGCTCAAAATACCACCTATACCTTAAAATCTGTCCCAGCGGGGAGTACCATCACCTGGTCCGTTCCCGCCCAGGCTACCCTGGTGGAAGGGCAAGGCACACCTGCAGTTAAGATCCATTGGGGGGCTCAAAGCGGTCCTATCCAAGCTACCATAAACCATCCGTGTGGTGATAAGACGTTTACTTTGCAAGTATTCGTGGAACCGGATTTTGCGCTCGAAACTATCCTGGAAGATATTGACACGCCGGGTAAAATAACCCGTACCTCCAGCACAGGAACATTTACGGATAATGATCATACACCTTCGTTTGATGAGTTTAATGAATCACATATCGTCGGAAAATACGTGCGCAATGGCGGTCAATTGTTTGATGTATTATTTTACGATATCAGTGAAATTAAAGACGGTTCCGCATTTGTTCTGGGCAAGAAAAAGTTTTATCTGGATATTTATACCAATGCACCCATTGGCACACAAATAATTTTGCAGTTGGAAAATAAAAACCGAGCAAACGCCAATAATTATCCTACGGGTCGTCACAGCCGTTACACCGTCACCACGTCCAAACAAAACGCCTGGAACCGACTAATTTTTGATTTCCTGGATCAGCCGGATCCCTCTACCTCACATCAAAGCATCAATCAATTGGTTCTATTGTTTGCACCCAATACCACTACCGGGCATACATATTATTTCGATAATTTCAGTATTTACGGCCAGGTCACTACTGCCGCTCCTTTTATAACCCATTCCCCGTTCCGGATTTATCCTAATCCTACTGCAGATCATTTGTATATAACCAATGAGAAAATAAATATCACGGGATTGCGCTTATTTACATGGACCGGGCAAGTGATGATGGAACAAAACATTACTCCGGCAATTCAAACCCGTTTGAATTTATCAAACTTAAACCATGGTAGTTATATCCTTCAGATAATTTCAGCAGAAGGAAAAAGTTTAAATCATAAAATAATTA